>NZ_JAUMKF010000011.1:0-140441 GCF_030519405.1 Bacillus sp. C28GYM-DRY-1 | reverse complement strand
AAACGTTCTATCTTAACAGCATTGATCGAACCACGACCGCCATCGTAGAACAAACTGTCATAGAATACATTCATTATTATAACAATATTCGTATTCAAACGAAACTAAACAACCAATCACCGATAAATTATCGGCAATTGGCTGTTTAAAAAGGTGTTTTGATCCCTGTCTCAAAAACGGGGGTCAGTCCCGGGCTTCGGGGGTTTTTATTGAATGTTACATATCTTAAGGGATAAGGCAGTCTTGACAGCTGAAAAAAGCCGAAAATGCTCATAAGCATTTTCGGCTTTTGCGTATTATATATTCCACCAGTGCAAGCCGTCTTTCGCCAAAAGATCATCTGATTCTTTCGGTCCCATAGAGCCTGACTCGTAGTTAGGAGACAAGGTTTTGTTTGCTTCCCATGTTTCAGAAATGGAATCGACAAAGCTCCAAGATAGGGCAACTTCATCCCAGTGTGCAAAGTTTGTTGCATCGCCAAGAAGGCAGTCATGAATAAGTTTTTCATACGCTTCAGGGGTGTTCAACTCATCATTGCAATTGCTGCAGTAATCGAGTTTAATAGGCTGTGCATGTGCCGCTCCCCCAAGCTTTTTAGCATTTAAGTATAGCGTAATGCCTTCGTCAGGCTGAATATGGATGACGAGCAAGTTCGGATTCATGTTGTTTTCATTGCCGTAGTATAGGTTCATCGGAATGTCCTTAAATTGAACGACGATTTTTGTGGACTTTTCTTTCATTCGTTTTCCGGTTCGGATATAGAATGGAACACCGGCCCATCTGAAGTTGTCGATCAAGAGCTTGCCTGCAACAAAGGTTTCTGTATTTGAGTCAGGAGCGACATTATCTTCATCTGTATAAGCAGGAACCGATACACCGTTTATTTCACCGGCTTGATATTGTCCGCGCACAAAGTACTCATCCACTTCGTCTTTTGCAATCGGGCGCAGTGCTCTCAGAACCTTTACTTTTTCGCTTCTGATTTCTTCTGTGTTCAATTTGATCGGCGGCTCCATTGCAAGAAGGGCGACCATCTGCATAATGTGGTTTTGTACCATATCGCGCAGGGCGCCTGATTTTTCGTAATATCTTGCACGGTCTTCGACGCCAAGTGATTCACTAGATGTAATTTGAATGTTTGAGATGTAGCGGTTTGTCCAAAGCGGCTCGAAAATCGCATTGGCAAATCGAATCACTTCAATGTTTTGAACCATTTGTTTGCCTAAATAATGGTCGATTCTGTAAATTTGATCTTCCGTAAATGCTTCGCGGATTTCTTTGTTCAGTGCCTGTGCGCTTGGCAGATCATGGCCGAACGGCTTTTCAATGACAAGGCGGGACCAGCCTGTTGTTGCTGTAACACCTTCTGATTTTAATGTTTTTGCAATTGTCCCGAAGAATTCAGGAGCCATTGCTAGGTAGAACATTCTGTTGTTCGGAATTTGATATGTATCTTCCAACTGGTTAAGCAATACGTTAAGCTCTTGATAAGAGCCAGGGTTTGTCACGTCAAACGGGTGATAGTAAAAATGAGACGTGAAATCATCTATATGTTTATCTGCAGATGAGGAAATGGATGTTTTAACGGTTTGGCGAAGATCCTCATTGGACCAAGGTCTTCTTCCAACTCCTACAACTGCAAACTCTTCTCCGATTTGTCCGTTTTGATATAAACGGTGAATAGACGGATACAGTTTTCGTTTTGCTAAATCTCCAGTTGCGCCGAATATAACAATGACTGCTTTTGGTTGTTGGTTTGTTTTCACTAAAAGTACCTCACTTTATTCGAAGCTTTATTTTAGTACACCCCGTATATTTCCTTCATTTTAAATCTAAAATTCAACGAAAGCAAACATTTAAGCCCTTTTTTTGCAGAATGCCGACAAAATGTTTCTAGAACGAAAGGATTGTTCTTCTAAGAGGCAAGATTCACATTTTGCGCCTGATCCTGTATTCTTGTAGGTAACTAGTTCTAGTAGGAGGAAGGAAACGTGGAATTACTTTTTTTAGGGACGGGAGCCGGCATTCCCGCTAAGGCGAGAAACGTAACGTCGGTGGCATTAAAATTGCTTGAAGAAAGGCGTTCTGTATGGCTGTTTGACTGCGGGGAAGCCACACAGCATCAAATTTTACATACAACGATTAAACCTCGTAAAATAGAAAAAATCTTCATCACCCACATGCACGGTGATCATGTATACGGGCTTCCGGGTCTTCTGGGGAGCCGTTCCTTTCAAGGGGGAGAGGACGAGCTGACGGTGTACGGGCCTAAAGGGATCAAGGCTTTTATTGAAACTAGCCTTGCCGTCACGAAAACCCATTTGACATATCCGCTTGTGATCAAGGAAATTGAAGAAGGAATTGTGTTTGAAGACGATCAGTTTATGGTCACAGCAGTATCTGTTATTCATGGAGTAGAGGCGTTCGGGTACCGTGTGCAGGAAAAGGATGTACCAGGTTCCCTAAAGGCCGATGTATTAAAAGAAATGAACATCCCACCCGGCCCTGTGTACCAAAGAATTAAAAAAGGCGAAACGGTAACGCTTGAAGACGGGCGCATCATCGATGGGAATGATTTTCTGGAGCCTCCTAAAAAGGGCAGGGCTGTGGTGTTTTCGGGTGATACGAGAGTAAGTGATAAGTTAAAAGAGCTTGCACGGGATTGTGATGTGCTTGTTCATGAAGCAACCTTCGCTAAGGAAGATCGGAAACTTGCTTATGATTATTACCATAGTACAACGGAACAAGCGGCTGTAACAGCGAAGGAAGCTGAGGTGAAGAAGCTCATTTTAACCCATATCAGTGCCAGATATCAGGGTGATGCCTCTCTGGAGCTTCAAAAAGAAGCGGCTGATGTTTTCCCAAACAGCGTGGCGGCGTATGATTTCTTAGAGGTAAACGTCCCGCGGGGGTGAAGGAATCGTTTTTATTTGACAAACTGTCATTACGTTGTATAATAAAACGTAATCATTACGCTTTGTGAGGAGATGTTAATATGAGAGTCAATGTTACTTTAGCTTGCACTGAAACGGGAGACCGAAATTACATCACTACAAAAAATAAACGCACCAACCCAGACCGTTTAGAGCTAAAAAAATATTCACCGCGTTTAAAGAAATATACCCTTCATCGTGAAACAAAATAACAAAGGAAGACCGGGCGTTTTACGGCCCGGTCTTTTTTATGTTAATTGACTGCCTGGTAAAGAGGAGCGGCCTGCTGGCATGCTGCGCACCACACGTCATAAATAGCTAAATGAACAATATGAGGTTCATCATGATGAATGTTATGCGAGCTGTTTTTAGCTTGAATCCAGCTGCTTTGATTCGAAAGAGACAAGATGCTGGTGTGCAGGTTTTGCCACTCCTGTTCAGCAGCGAATTTCTCAGTCCGTTCACCTGATGACAATACAATAAGAGGCATGTTTCCTAAATGGACTTGCCGCTGTTTAAGTTCCTGCAGGCTTCTAGAAAACTCTGCATGTGTACCTTCAAGCATTACCTTTCTTGCATATGCTTTTTGCATTTCTTCAGGAATAAAAGAGAAGCCTGCGCAATCTCCTAAAGCTGGATCAAGGAGGACCATGCCGATAATATCGCACCTGTTTTTGCAGGCCCATAAGCCGGTGATGACAGCTCCGTATGAATGTGAAACAGCCAGATATGGAGGTTTTACATCCGCTGCTTTAAGCAAACTCTCCAATTCGTTCACCTTTTGTTCAGCTGTTCGTTTAGCTCTGCTTTGCCCGCTTTTCCCTATTCCTGCCCGATCATATGTGAAAATGCCAAATTCATCATCAATGTCCGCCATTAATGGTTTCCATGTCTCTGAAGAAGTACCGTAGCCGGCCTCAAAGACAATCGTTACACCGCTTGATCCTCTCCGGTGTTGTGTATGGAATGAACATCCGTCAATCTTATATGTCTTTTCCATCCAAGCTGAGTTCATTGGAGTCATCTCCTCTAATTGGTTCTACTAGGGAGACGGAGAACCTGAGCTGATCGTTTCTCTAAAAATAAAAAAAGAGATATCCGGTTGAGGATATCTCTTTTGGGCATTACCAGCCTCTTTCGTATTGCACAGGGGCTGGAATCTCTGTATTGAGCTGTTTCGCAGCAGTTCTTGCAAAGAATGGATCACGCAAAAGCTCTCTGCCGATAAAGATGAGGTCGGCACGTCCATTTTGCAGAATTTCTTCAGCCATTGAACCGTTTGTAATCATGCCGACAGCACCAGTTGCCATGTCAGCTTGTTCACGGATTTTCTCAGCGAAGCTGACCTGATAGCCAGGGAATACGTTAATGTCTGCTTGAACAAGGGCGCCTGAACTGCAGTCAATTAAATCAACACCTTGCTCCTTCATCCATTTTGCAAACCCGATGTGATCAGCGATGTCTAAGCCTTTGTCTGTATAGTCAGAAGCAGATACACGAACAAATAAAGGGCCGTCCCACACTTGTTTGACTTCATCGATGACTTCTCTTAAGAATCGATAGCGGTTTTCTGGTGACCCGCCGTATTCATCTGTGCGGTGATTGGAAAGCGGAGATAGAAATTCGTGAATTAAATATCCGTGCGCCGCATGAATTTCAATCACATCAAAGCCGGCTTCTTTTGCGCGGACTGCCGCTTGTTTGAACTCCTGGATCGTTTCTTTTATTTTTTCTGCTGACATTTCTACAGGTGTTGCTGATTGTTCGTCAAACGCAATCGCCGATGGAGCGAAAATATCTCCTTCAAGCTCTGCTTTACGTCCGGCGTGGGCAAGCTGAATGCCGATTTTTGAGCCTTGTTCTTTGACCTGCTCAGTCAGTTTGGCAAAGCCTTCGATATGCTCATCGCTCCAAATTCCTAAGTCTTGGTCTGTGATTCGTCCTTGAGGATTCACCGCTGATGCCTCCACAATAATCAGCCCGACCTGGCCGATTGCTCGAGATATGTAATGCGCCATGTGGAACGGCGTCAATTTTCCGTCCTTTTCATGAGAAGAATACATGCACATTGGCGACATGACGATGCGGTTTTTTAACGTCATATCCTTAATTGTAATAGGTGTGAATAATTTTCTGGCCATTTCTTTCGCCTCCCGTAAGGTTTTTAGAGATTGATTATATCAAGTCATTTCTTTCCCGTCATATAAACTGCTCAAAAGATCCGATTTTGTCAACCATTTCTGTATAATAGACAGGGAATCATTTTATTTTTCAGTTTAGAAGCGTTTTTATACATAGGGGGCGGAGATCGATGAATTGGCAGACGAAGGACGAATTGCTGACCCTTTTAACTTCTCTTGTGCAATACGAAAGCATCACCGGGTCGAAGGGAGAGGCAGCGCTTGCAGAATATCTTTATTTTATTTTGAAGGACAAGCCTTATTTTCAAAAACATCCTGATGATGTAACACTTCATCCGATGGACGACGGCAGATCCTTTCTTACCGCTCTTGTCAAAAAGAAGAATGTCAAAAAGACAGTCCTTTTGCTGAGCCATTTTGATGTCGTGGACATAGAGGATTACGGAGAATTCAAACATATGGCCTGTAAGCCTGCTGAGCTTTTGAGTTCTTTTTTAGAGAAAAAAGAGCTGCTTCCAGAGCACGTGCGAAAAGATGCTGAAAGCGGCGACTGGCTGTTCGGAAGAGGGACGATGGATATGAAGGCGGGGCTTGCTGTTCAGCTGTCGATGCTGGAGCGGGCCATGAACGGCCAATTTGAGGGCAATTTGCTGTTGATTACCGTTCCTGACGAGGAAGTGAATTCAAGAGGAATGATTGAAGCGGTTCCTATACTGAAGGAAATGGAGAAAAAGCATAATATCACATTAACCGCTTGCCTGAATGCTGAACCGATGTTTGAAAAATTCCCCGGCGACCAGCAGCAATATTTTTATACAGGAAGCATAGGCAAGGTGCTTGCGGGATTTTTCTGCAAGGGGATTGAAACCCACGTCGGAGAGCCGTTTTCAGGTATAAACGCAAATTTAATGGTATCTGAGTTGAACCGCTTGCTCGAACTAAATTCGAATTATTGCGAAAAGGTTGATGGTGAAGTCACTCCACCGCCGGTAAACTTAATGCAAAAGGACTTGAAAGAGGCGTATTCAGTTCAGACACCGCATACAGCTGTCACGTTATTTAATGTGCTGTCAATGAAACGGTCGGCCAGTGAGCTGCATCAGATGCTGCTTAAAACCGCAGAACAGGCGGCGGAGGAAATAACCGCGAACATTCGAAAGAAAACACAGGATTTTCAGCAATTTGAATCATTTCAGCCGATTGAACGCACTGTCACTGTTTTGACATTTGATGAGCTGGTCGTACGTGCAAAAAGGCGTGTTGGAAACTCGGAAACCGAGCGGGTTCTTAATTATGCCTTTTCCAACAGGGGAGATCTTGGAGACAGGGATTTTTCGACCCGAATTGTATCTGAGCTTGCTTCGCTCTGTAAGGAGGATGCGCCGCTCATTGTTCTTTTTTACAGCCCGCCGTTTTATCCGGCGGTTTCTTCAAAGGACGATCCATTGATCAGGAATACAGCTGATGAGCTTATGCATTATGCTGCTGACAGGTACGGCATAGCGTTACGGGAGGTGCAGTATTTCCCCGGACTTTCAGACTTAAGCTATCTACAGCTGGAAAAGCAAGAGGTTAATGCGTACACAAGCAATATGCCGCTCTTTAACAGAGGATATTCACTGCCAAGCGGTAAAGATCAGGCTTTATATGTATCGGTTTTAAATGTAGGTCCGGCTGGAAAAGACCCGCACAAATGGACGGAAAGACTGTATATGCCTTATTCCTTTGAAGTGCTTCCGGACTTGCTTTCATTTACGATCTCCGCGTTATTAAAACAATCAGAAACTGCCGGCCAGCTGTTTTAGGAAACACCAAAGACAGAAGGCACAGGGCCCTCTGTCTTTGGCTTATATCTATGAATGCTTCTCTAAGGCGGCACCGGCAAACTGCTCTTTGATTTCCGCACTGCGTTTCGCGGTTTCTTCAATACAGTGAATAATCGCTTCTTCAAAGCGGGAGTCCTGTAAAGCTCGAAGGCCTGCCTCAGTTGTGCCCCCCGGGCTCGTGATTTCCTTCCGAAGTTGTGCAGGCTGTTTGCCGCTTTGGAGGAGCATTTCTGTTGCCCCTGCCATAGTCTGCATAATGAGTGCTTTTGCTGTTGCCTCATCCAATCCTACTTTTTGCGCCGCTTTTCCCATTGCCTCAATATAACGGTACACGTAGGCTGGACCGCTGCCGGCGATCGCTGTGACAGCGTCAAGATGGCGTTCCTCAACCAGTGTGGCATCACCGATTGTTTCTAATAAAGCTTTTGCAGCGGTGATATCATCCTGGCTTGCTTCAGTGCTCACAGAAAATCCGGTTGCTGATTTTCTGATGGCTGCTGAAGTATTAGGCATGACGCGAATGACCGCGAGCTTTCTGGCAAAATAGTGCTGAATGGTTTCGATGGTAAGGCCTGCAAGAACTGATATTACAAGCTGCTCCTTGATATACGGACGGATGCTGTCAATGCTTTCCGCCGCGTCCTTTGGTTTAAAAGCGAGGATGATGATATCGGTGTGAGTGAAAAACTCATTTTTATCTCTGCATGGACGCACGCCGTACCTCTCCTTTAATTCAGTCAGACGCTCGTCATTTGAGCGGTTTGTGATATAGATATGTTCTGGGCTTGTGATGCCGCTTTGCAAAATACCGTTGATCATTGCTTCTGCCATGGACCCGGCGCCGACAAATCCTATCTTTTTCATGATATCCTCCTTTATCAGAACAACAAAAAACCTTTTCATCACGTAAAGGACGAAAAGGTTCGCGGTACCACCCTCATTAGCACAAATTGTGCTCAGCTCAAATCCCATAACGCGGGAAAAAACGTTTAGGTTTACCTAACCGCGACTTGAGGGCAGGTTCTACAAACAAACGGGCCGCAATACCTTTCAGCCGTCTTGTATACTAATCCTCGTCATAGCGTTCCAATGATTATCGTGATTTAGTTTGTTGTTCATTATGCAATGGCGGACAAGCTAATGTCAATAGCTTTTTCAAAAAGGCCGTTCTCATTCAGCAATAATGACACAAGAACGAGAAAAAGCTAAAATATGAATAATGAATGAAGACAAGGAGCAATAGGATGACAACTGCAGATGTAATTGCGATCCGCGTCCCGACACCATTTGCTGTCGGTGATGTTATCGTTTATCTAGTAAAAGGTGATGCGCTGACACTTATCGATGTGGGACCGAATACAAAAGAGGCTGCTGCAGCCCTACAAGAGCAGCTTGCCGCTATAAACGTGAAAATGTCAGATATTGAGCAGGTTGTACTGACTCACCATCACGCTGATCATGCCGGCTTGCTTGATGTTTTTTCTGATGGAATCGAAGTGATTGGGCATCCGTTCAACGAACCTTATATCAGCCGAGATCAAACTTATATGGATTGGCAAAAACGTTTTTTTCAAAAGCTGCTGCCTGAATTAGGCGTTCCATTTGATACGGGAAAGGCGGAGAAGCTGATTCAGTCTGCGTACGCATTTTCCTGTACGAGATCCCTGACGAAAACAGTCAGAGAAGGGATGAGGATCGATGGACTTGAAGGCTGGTCTGTTTTGGAGATGCCTGGACATGCTGAGTCGCATATCGTTCTTTTCCATGAAAAAAGCGGGAGGATGCTTGGAGGCGATCTTCTGCTGGCCAACAGCTCGTCTAATCCCATTATAGAAGCACCGAAAGCGGGAGACATAAGGTCAAAGCCTTTAGTCGATTATCAGCGGTCTTTGCGAAGGCTGTCAGAACTTGAGCCAACAATTGTGTTTCCCGGTCACGGTGAAACGATTACCAGTGTAAAGGCGCTGATTGAGAAGCGTTTTGACAAGCAAAGGAACAGGACGGAGGATGTGCGGCGCATGCTGGATGAAAAGCCGTTGACCGCTTTTCAGGTCTGTCAGCAGCTTTTTCCTGCTGTGTATGAAAAGGAATTATTTTTAACGATGTCAGAAACGGCAGGGCATCTTGATGTGTTGGCTGCAGAAGAATCCATCACGTCATATTGGGAAGGCAAAACTGCATACTTTAGAACAGTGAAGAGGTGAACTGGGTGAAACATTTAGCGGGAAAGCGGATTTGGATAACCGGCGCTTCAGGAGGACTCGGTGAAAGAGTCGCATATTTATGCGCTGCTGAAGGAGCCCATGTCCTGCTGTCGGCAAGACGTGAGGATCGTTTGATTGAAATAAAAAGGAAAATAACCGAGGAATGGAGCGGACAGTGTGAAATTTTTCCTCTGGATGTCGGCCGCCTAGAGGATATCGCCCTTGTCCGCGATCAGATCGGCTCGGTTGATGTACTGATCAACAATGCGGGCTTCGGTATATTTGAAACGGTTTTAGACTCGTCACTGGATGACATGAAAGCGATGTTTGATGTGAATGTCTTTGGCTTGATCGCCTGTACAAAAGCGGTGCTCCCGCAAATGCTTGAGCAAAAAAAGGGTCATATCATCAATATCGCTTCTCAAGCGGGGAAAATTGCAACACCGAAGTCGAGCCTTTATTCTGCGACAAAACATGCCGTGCTCGGCTACTCAAACGCTTTGCGGATGGAGCTGGCGGGAACCGGCATTTATGTGACAACAGTCAATCCGGGACCGATTGAGACGGACTTTTTTTCCATTGCTGATAAAGGCGGGGACTACGTCAAAAATGTCGGCCGCTGGATGCTTGATCCTGATGACGTGGCAGCTCAAATTACAGCTGCTATTTTCACGAGCAAACGGGAGATCAATCTTCCGCGTTTAATGAATGCCGGCACCAAGCTGTATCAGCTGTTTCCGGCTCTCGTTGAAAAGCTGGCAGGACGTGCGCTTATGAAAAAATAACGATGGAAATGCCTGTGGTGAGAGGCTTGTTGGCATGATCACAGGCAGTTTTTTATAGAGGAAGGGAGAAATCATTGAATGCCACTCAATCAAGAAGCTCTTCGTGTTCTGTTCAAAGATCCGTTTATTCAGAAACTGATTGATGCAGACCCCGTATTTTGGGCAAATCCGGGCAAGAAAGAGGGTCCTTTATTCCACGCAGATGCAGATGAGTGGGAAAGCGAGGTAGCGGACGCAGAAAAAAGGCTGCGGCGGTTTGCTCCTTACATTGCCGAGGTATTTCCTGAGACGAAAGATGCCAAAGGAATGATCGAGTCTCCGCTTTTTGAAATGCAGCCTATGAAGGAAAAACTGGAAGCGGCATATCAGCAGCCATTTCCGGGAAGGTGGCTTTTAAAGTGCGACCATGAGCTTCCGATTTCAGGATCGATTAAAGCGCGGGGCGGGATTTATGAAGTTTTAAAGCATGCTGAAAAGCTGGCGCTCCAAGAAGGAATGCTACACGAATCGGATGATTACCGCATGCTACAGGAAGACCGATTTGCCGCGTTTTTCTCCCGCTATTCGATTGCTGTCGGTTCGACAGGAAATCTTGGATTAAGCATCGGCATCATCGGTGCAGCACTCGGATTTCGCGTGACAGTGCATATGTCCGCCGATGCTAAGCAGTGGAAAAAGGATCTCCTTCGCCAAAAGGGTGTCACTGTTCTGGAGTATGAATCAGATTACAGTGAAGCGGTGAAAGAAGGGAGACGGCAGGCGGAACAAGATCCATTTTGCTATTTCATTGATGATGAACACTCCCGTCAGCTGTTTCTAGGATATGCTGTTGCCGCCAGCCGTTTAAAAACGCAGCTCGACTGTATGGAAATACACCCAGGACCTGAAACGCCGCTGTTTGTGTATTTGCCTTGCGGTGTCGGCGGGGGGCCGGGCGGTGTGGCATTTGGGCTGAAACTTTTATATGGAGACCATGTTCATGTGTTTTTCGGGGAACCGACTCATTCACCATGTATGCTATTAGGGCTTTATTCCGGACTCCATGAGCAGATTTCTGTCCAGGATATCGGTTTGGATAATCGGACGGCTGCTGACGGGCTTGCTGTAGGGAGGCCGTCAGGGTTTGTCGGTAAGCTGATTGAACCGCTGCTGAGCGGCTGTTACACCGTAGAGGACGATACACTTTATGCCTTACTTCATATGCTGGCTATATCTGAAAGTAAATATTTAGAGCCCTCTGCTCTTGCCGGCATGTTCGGACCGATTCAGCTCTTTTCAACTGAAGAAGGAAGACGCTATAGTCAGAATGATAAGATGGAACATGCCGTACATGTCGTCTGGGGAACGGGGGGAAGCATGGTTCCAAAAGAAGAAATGGCTGCGTATAACCGAATTGGTGCGGATTTGCTGAAAAGCGAAATGAAAAAATAAGCAGACAGTGAAAGGGTTTTCCGTTACAATCTTTGTAAGGGTTTTAACCTTCAGAGAGTCAGGTGTAAACAGTGAAAAATAAAGAGCTTAATTTACATACTTTATATACAAAACACAATCGTGAGTCTTGGTCTGGCTTTGGGGGACATTTGTCGATTGCTGTTTCAGAAGAAGAGGCAAAAGCCGTGGAAGGGCTGAATGATTATCTATCTGTTGAAGAAGTGGAAACGATTTATATTCCGCTTGTTCGCCTGCTTCATTTGCATGTTAAGTCTGCAGCCGAACGCAATAAGCATGTCAATGTTTTTTTAAAGCACCCTCATTCAGCCAAAATTCCGTTTATTATCGGCATCGCCGGCAGTGTGGCAGTCGGAAAAAGCACGACGGCGCGGATATTGCAGAAGCTGCTTTCGCGTTTGCCGGATCGCCCTAAAGTGAGCCTTATCACGACAGATGGTTTTTTATTTCCTACAGCCGAGCTGAAAAAGAAAAATATGATGTCACGAAAAGGATTTCCTGAAAGCTATGATGTAAAATCGCTGCTCGAATTTTTGAATGACTTAAAATCAGGAAAAGACTGCGTAAAGGCCCCGGTATATTCCCATCTCACCTATGACCGCGAGGAAGGTGTGTTCGAGGTAGTAGACCAGGCCGATATTGTAATTATTGAAGGCATTAATGTTCTACAGTCACCCACCTTGGAGGATGACCGGAAAAACCCGCGTATTTTTGTTTCCGATTTCTTTGATTTTTCGATTTACGTGGATGCGGATGAAAGCCGGATTTTCACTTGGTATTTAGAGCGTTTTCGTCTGCTTCGGGAAACAGCTTTTCAAAATCCCGATTCTTATTTTCATAAATTTAAAGACTTGTCTGATCAGGAGGCTGATGAGATGGCTGCATCGATTTGGGAGAGTGTCAACCGGCCGAACTTATATGAAAATATTTTGCCGACTAAATTCAGGTCTGATCTCATTTTGCGAAAGGGAGACGGGCATAAGGTTGAAGAAGTGCTCGTAAGGAGGGTTTAATATCGTGCATCATATCGAACTGTATGTGTCTGATTTGGAAGCGTCTCGTCGGTTTTGGGGATGGTTCTTAAAAGAACTTGGCTATAAAGAGTATCAAAAATGGAGCTCAGGCATCAGTTGGAAGAAGGATTGTTTTTACCTTGTGATTGTGCAGGCGAAAGAGCCATTTCTAGAGCCGGAATACCACAGATGCCGTGTGGGGCTGAATCATCTCGCATTTCATGCTGAATCCAAGCTGCAAGTCGACTTGGTGACCGAAAAATTGATGGCAAAAGGCTATCGTGTGTTGTACCGAGATCGGCATCCTTTTGCCGGAGGAGACGGGCATTATGCAGTCTATTGTGAGGATCCGGACCGGATTAAGGTTGAGCTCGTTGCCCCGAGCAGTTAATCATGATCTTTGGATAAGCTGTTAAGCTCTTTCTCAATGCGATCCGCTGCGCTTTTCGGTTTTTCACATACTTGAAGCTTGAAACTACTGCAAGGATGACAGCTGCAACCATAATAAATACGCAAAGCTGAAATATGATATCGCCTACATTCATGTTCATCACCTCTGTTGAGGGAGAGATTGGTTCTATCCCGTTTTTTTATTTAAAGCGGCTTTTCCAGCCTGGTTTGGTGTTTTGTAATTCCCATTTTCATCTGCCGATAGGCGAACGCTAAAAATGGCAGGCCGAGCAGGGTGATGCCGCTCAGAATAGAAAAAATAAAAATCGGCCGGCCAGCGCCAAATAGGTCTATACATATCCCCCCGATCCAGGGGCCGATGACGTTTCCGAGTTGTGAAAAACCGATTGCCCCGAAATAAGTGCCTTTTAATCCTGGTTTTGCAATCTGGTCTACAAACAAATCCATCATAGAGAATAAAAGCACTTCGCCGATTGTAAATGTGACCACAATCAACACAAGTGACGAAACACCGTGTGATATGGTGAAAATGGCTATGCTGATACTAACCATCACATTACCGAGCATCAGGGAGCGAAGCGGCGAAAAACGTTTTGCGAAATGGACGATGGGAAATTGCGTCGCCAACACAACGATTGCGTTTAATGTCAGCATCAACCCATACAGCTTTGTTCCATTGCCGATCAAGGGGTTCTGCGCCATGTACTGCGGGAATGTCGAACTGAATTGTGAGTAGCCGAAGGTGCATAGCGTAATACCGACCAAAGCAATTGTAAAAAGATGATCCTTTTGTGTCACCATAAACGCTTCCCGCACGCTCATATTTCGGGGTTGGTCTGATGCTGCTGATGAAGAGTGTTTTTTAAATTGGATGGCAAGCATGAGTCCATATAGTCCGTAAATGACTGCAGGCACCAAAAAGGATGCGGTCGATTGCGATGAGCCGAAATACAGGCCGAGGACCGGTCCGAAGACAACGCCGATATTAATAGCTGCATAGCGTAAATTAAAAACAAGCAGTCTCGTTTTTTCTTCTGTCATATCAGACAGCAAGGCCTTTGAAGCAGGCTCGAACAGTGATTTGCAAAGACCGTTTAATGCGTTTACCACAAAAAACATCCAGAGATGAGATGCCGCCGCAAAGCCTGCAAATACCAGCATCCAGCCGAAAATGGACATTAGCATCATGTTTTTTCTGCCGAATTTGTCTGAGATATATCCGCCGTAAAAGCTTGCAAGGATGCCGACTGATGAGCTTGCGGCGATGACCAGCCCTGCATAGGAAGCAGATGCGCCTTGGACGGCTGTTAAATAAATCGCTAAAAAAGGAATGCTCATCGATGTTGCCATTCTGCCGAAAATGGTTCCGATTATAATTGTCCAGCTGATGGGGTGGATATCTTTCCATTTCTTCATGAATCGTATTCTCTCCTGTATGTAAGAATCTTTTTCTATCATATATGAAAAAATTTCCTTCTCCAATAGGGAATTCAAAATATTTTGTTATTGACATTCACTATAAAACATGGCTGATTGTATGGCTTGGAGGAGGTGGACGGAGCTGACGGAGTTTCCATCGGTTGGCTTTGAGGTTAAAGTATTCGGAAGGAAAATGACGATATGTCCGGCGCTTATGTCTGTGGTGAACAATATTAGTTGATGCTGGAATGCCGGGGTATTTCAAAGTGATTCGCAGAATATGGAAGTGAACGGATGTCCGTTGGTATTTGAGTTTCACCCATCCAGATGTGGGTCATTAAGTTTCAGAAAGGCTCAGTGATGCCGGACATGAAGTCAAAATTAGCGCTGAAAACGACATTAGCCGCAGACCAGAGATCCGGCCGTGTCTCATCTAATTAATAATGAAAATAAAGTGTATGACGCGTGAATAGACAGTTTTGAGGGGCGTTACGTTTCTGGCCACCGATCAAGAGAACAGCCCTTGGTTTGTGATATAGTCATAAATGATATCTTCTATATGCGCATGCAGATCCTCATCAGGTTCTTCATTCCATCTCTCTTCTAAGGCTGCTTTCAGGCTTTGTTTTTCATACGGGCTTAACGGATCTATGGCAACATTTCTGCCGTATTGACGCAGTGCCTGTCCCATCATTTTTTCGGCAAATTTCTCCATCATGACTCTCCTATCTTTATGCTTCGCTTTTATTCTACTAAATGTTTTTCTTCTCTCAAACCCTTGGATCATATTTTCTGTCAGACAAGAATCATTTACCAGTATGAAACGAACATATTTTCGCATATAATAGAAAAAGCGAACATAAGTTCTTTTTAGAGGTGTGTATAATGAAAGAAAAAGTGATTTTTCTCGTTGACATGCAATCGTTTTATGCATCTGTAGAGAAAGCGGAAAATCCACATTTAAAAAATAGGGCCGTCATTGTTTCGGGTGACCCTGAAAAAAGGGGCGGAGTCGTATTGGCTGCCTGCCCGTTGGCGAAACAAAAGGGTGTGGCGAATGCTTCACGGCTATGGGAGGCTCAGGAAAAGTGCCCGGAAGCTATTGTGCTCCGGCCCCGTATGCAGCGTTATATTGATGTATCACTGCAAATTACGGCCATTTTAGAGGAATATACAGACCTTGTAGAGCCGTATTCCATTGATGAACAGTTTATGGACATTACAGGCAGCCAGAAGCTGTTTGGGACGCCGGAAGAGATCGCACACAGCATTCAGGGCAGAATCATGCGGGAGATCGGTGTTTATGCGCGGGTCGGAATCGGTCCTAATAAAGCGCTAGCCAAAATCGCGTGCGACAATTTTGCCAAAAAAAATAAGAACGGTATTTTTACCTTAACGAAAGAAAATATGAAAACCGAAATGTGGCCGCTTCCGGTGGGCAGCATGTTTGGCGTGGGGAGCCGCATGAAGCATCATTTAAACCGGATGGGCATCAGCACGATTGGCGGGCTCGCGGCTTTTCCGCTCGATCTTTTAAAAAAGAAATGGGGCATTAATGGCCACGTGCTGTGGATGACGGCGAACGGGATCGACTATTCCCCTGTATCAACTTCGTCTCTGGACGGACAAAAGGCGATTGGCCATGGAATGACTCTCCCGAAAGACTATGAACAATTTGACAAAGAAATCAAAGTCGTGCTGCTGGAACTGAGTGAAGAAGTGTGCAGGCGAAGCCGAAACGCCGGGGTAAAGGGGGAGACGGTGTCAGTGAGCTGCCGGGGTGCTGATTTTGATTGGCCAACGGGCTTCAACCGGCAGGTGAAGCTGGCGGAGCCGACTAATTCTACCAAGGATGTATATGAGGCTGTATGCCGGCTGTTTCTTACGTTTTGGGACGGGAAGCCTGTCCGCCGCCTTGGGGTCAATTTGTCTCAGCTCTCCACTGATGATATATGGCAGCTCGATTTATTTCAGGATTATGCAAAGAAAATGAGCCTTGGCTATGTAATGGACGGCATTAAAAATCGGTTCGGCGATACAGCCATCATCAGGGCGGCGTCACTGACAGCGGCAGGCCAGGCATTTGAACGTGCGGCTAAAATAGGAGGGCACTATAAATGAACGATCATTTAAAAAGAGGTAACATGCTGTGGGAAGGGAGCAGGATGTTTCTGCCGGAACATAAACAAAGCCTGCTTGAGAGAAAACGCCAGAAACAGAAGCTGCAAAAGCCGATCCTTGATCCTGATAAGCTGGAGGAAATGAATCAAACGCTTTGCGCCGCGATGGAGTTTGCTCAGAAAGTCACTGTTAGCTGCTTTCAGGACGGTGAAATTGTCCGCTGCACCGGAAAGATCTGCCGGTATGAAGAGTTTGAAAAAACAGTATGGATAAAAGGAGATGAGGATCAGCTTTATAAGCTGAAAATTGATCAGGTGCTTGATATTGTGCTGTAACATTTCTCCCTCCTGCATTGGGGGGGAGAAATATATGTGTGAAAATATCAAACATGTTTCCCCCGGCAACCTGGAAACGTATGATACAGGAAAGAAGGCATTTACAATTCCAGTCAGGCAAAATATAATTTTTATATTGTGAGAAAAAAGAGCTGACATTCGTTTTGCCAGACGGAGGGAGATCAAATCGTAATGGATATTCGAACAATCACGTCTTCAGATTATGAAATGGTAACGTCTGTAATGAATGAATGGTGGGGCGGCAGACAGCTGAAAGAAAAATTGCCGAGACTATTTTTTGAGCATTTTCAGGACACAAGCTTTATTACTTCTGAACATAACAGCATGACCGGATTTTTAATCGGGTTTCAATCGCAATCAGATCCTGAAACGGCATACATTCATTTTTCCGGTGTGCATCCAGATTTCAGAAAAATGCAAATTGGAAAACAATTATACGATGTTTTTATTGAAAAGGTAAAACAAAGAGGCTGCACGCGGGTCAAGTGCGTCACTTCACCGGTGAATAAGGTATCAATCGCGTATCACACCAAATTGGGATTTGACATTGAAAAGGGCACCAAAACAGTAAATGGCATCTCAGTGTTTGCAAACTATGATGGCCCCGGCCAAGATAAGGTACTGTTTGTCAAAAAGATATGAGGGGGGAATAATGATGGATTTTTTATCAAAAATACCTGAGCCACCTTACTATGCAGTCATTTTTTCATCTGTCAAAAGCGATAATGACACAGGATATGGAGAAACAGCGGAGCGGATGGTATCGCTTGCGGCGGATCAACCGGGATTTTTAGGTGTCGAGAGCGTCCGTGAAGCGGATGGAAGGGGCATAACGGTTTCCTACTGGGACAGTATGGACGCCATTAACCACTGGAGGCATCACACTGAACATCAAGCGGCAAAAGAAAAAGGAAAAAGCGTTTGGTACGAGTCGTATGCAGTCCGCATCGCAAAAGTCGAGAGGCAGCGGCAGTTTTCAGGAGAAGAGAATGATTGAATTTCTTCAGCATAAGGGAGACATCACAGCGCGTGAGATTATTGCTGTGCAGCAGCCCGCCTACATAAAAGAAGCGGAGCTTATCGGTTTTGACGGTATTCCTGCCTTACAAGAGAAGGCGAAGGATATTCAAGCATCTCATGAACAGTTTGCGGGATATCGGAAAGACGGCAAACTGATCGGTGTCATTTCATATGAGATAAACATGCATCATCTCACCATTTGCAGGCTTGTGGTGCATCCAGACGGCTTCAGAAAAGGGATTGGACGAGCACTTTTACAATTTGTCATCGCTCAAAACGAAGACGCTGAGAAAATCGAAGTAGTCACAGCCGAGAAAAACACACCGGCCGTGTCCCTTTATACACAGGCGGGCTTCCAAAAGACAGAAACAGTCAAAGCAGCGGAGGGGCTATTGCTGTCTGTTTTTCATTTATATCCGCAACGAAAAGTTGAAGTTGTTCTCTACAACGAAAAATGGTCAGAATGTTTTGAGGAAAAAAAAGAATGGCTGAAGCTTGCGCTCGGACCGGAGATCATTGATGTTCATCATATTGGAAGCACATCGATACCGGATATGGCGGCAAAGCCAATCATTGATATATTAATTGAAGTCAGAAGCATTGAAGCGGTGAGCCATTATGATTTACAAATGAAGGCTATCGGCTATACACCGAAAGGGGAAAACGGCATACCTGGCAGACGTTATTTCCAAAAGGGAGGAAATAAACGCACCCATCATGTCCATATGTACGAAAAGGGAAACCCTGCTATTGAAAGGCACCTGTTATTCAGAGGTTATCTCAGAGCTCATCCACAAAAAGCGGAAGAATATGCCGTTCTCAAAAAACAGCTGGCTACCCAGTATCCGGACTGCATTAATCAGTACATACAAGGGAAAGATGATTGGATCAAGACTGCAGAAGAACATGCAAAGCGGTGGAATGAAGGCAGAAACAATGCGAATGGAAGCGTTGTATGCTACAATTGCGAAAATGATGAAAACGGGGGTCTCACCTTATGAACATACATGTGACAGATGCTGCTAAACAAGCACTGCAGCAGGCATTTGACGCCAACCCAGAAAAGAAAGCCCAACTTCGTTACGATGCAGAAGGATGCGGCTGCGCGGTAAGCGGTGTGCCGACAATCTGGCTGGCAGAAGAATTAACGGGACAGTGCGAGCAGCTAGAAACGAACGGCATCCCGCTGTATATCCAATCATCGCAAAAAGTGTTTTTTGACGATCAAATGACGATCGATTACAATGAAAAAGCCAAAACACTGGCGCTGAAAAGCCCGGCTGAAATGCTCAGCCCCAGAATGAGCATATTAGTAAAGTAGGGAGACACGAAACGTGGAACAAAAGCTGAAGGCAATGAAGAACACAGCACAAAATAAAACGTGGGTATCCTTCCTAAATCAAAACCATCCTTATTCTTTGCTTCACTGGTCAATTGGAGGAGCAGAATCCGTCAAAAAAGATGTTTGGCTATTGCAGGATGAAATGACATTCGAAACGCAGGAGTTTACAACGATAGATCTTGCGATTGAATGGATCAGAGAAAATATGGATGGCATTACCGACGTTTTGTGAAATAAAAAAGCGAAAGAGCCCGAAGAGGCCTTTCGCTTTTTTATTATGGAAAGAAAAAACCGGGCAAGACCTAAGGTTCCGAGTAGCCACCAGCGTGTTGCGAGCGATTGGTTTGCCAACCAAAATATTGTCGTAGAAGTTGTGAAAGATAAGTTGTCGAGAATACCGAAGTAACAGCGTGCAAAGGCCCAACCATATGTTCACGGGCACTGCGATAATAGAAGAAAAATCATTGGATCATCGTAAAAAACGAAGGGGTTTTCATGATAGAAGAAGGAATGAGAGTTCAAGCTCACTCTTATTTTGTTTTATTGTCAACGACTTTATACTAGAAATCACTAGGTGTTCCGGGCTATTACGGCTATTTGTTGACATTATGACAACGCTTCTATATCATCATACCGTCTTAGGCTTTAGACTGATAGATTGTAAGTTTTTAATGTGAAAGGAGAACAGGATTGTGGATGAACAAAAGGAAAATCAGCTAGGAGCGCTGCTGAAAGAGCATTTACGGCAAAGGTCTTTATCATTAAGGGAATTGAGCGAACGCACGCAAATTGATAAAGCGACTATTTCGAGAATCATCAATGGCAAAAGAAAAGCAAACCTGAATCATTTACAAAGGTTTTCAGTCAGTCTTGGCGTTTCTTTTGATGAGCTGATGACGGCTGCCGGCTATACAATGGAGAAGAAGCAGGACAACGACTGTCCGGATATTCACTCATCAATTGATGAAATTGAAGACGTTTTGCAAACTTCAAATGTCTATGACCGGGGTTTTACGAAGGAAGAGCTGAAAAATAGATTGACTGAGTACCAGCAATATTCTCAGACAGAGGAGGGGAAGCATACGATTCAGGACGAGTTTGCACATAAAGTCGAGAAAGTCAGCGGCATCGGTCCTTTCCTGACCCGTTTGCACGACATGTATTTCAGATTTACTTCGGGTCAGGGGACGCCGCGTGAAATGCTCCTGATAGGCGGTGCTTTGCTGTATTTCATTGCGCCTGTTGATGTTATACCGGATTATATTTTTCCGATTGGCTATATCGATGACGCCGCAGCGATTCAACTCGTCTTCAACCAATTGTCACCTAAATCATAATGGAGCATGTGAAAGATGAAACAAAAACAAACCAACATTGACATCATTCTTCTGCTCATTTTATTTAGTCTGTTTTGCATCAGTTTACTGGCTGTTTACAGCGGATCGGGGCAGTATGAAACACAGGACCCTTTTTATTTTGCCAAACGGCAGGTCATTTGGTATCTTGTCGGGTTTGGCATAATGGCAGGAAAAGCTTATATCGATTACGAGCTGCTCGAACGATTGGCGCTCAGGTTATTTGTGGGAACTGTTTTTCTCCTCATCCTCGTTCATTTTTTTGGAACTTATAAAAATGGTTCACAAAGGTGGATAAGCTTCGGGGTGTTAGAAATTCAGCCTACAGAATTTATGAAGATTATTTTGATTCTTCTGTTGGCTTCGGTACTCAATCAATATCAGCATAAAAGGTTCTCCTTCACAGAGAGCATCATTCCGACGGGTAAAATCATGCTGTACACAATGATTCCGTTTTTCTTTATATTGATTCAGCCTGATTTAGGCTCTGCATTGGTGATTTTGTCGATTGCTTTCACGTTATGCTGGTCTCGGGGATTTCGGGCAGAATGATCATGTCCCTGTCACTTGGATTCATAGCATTAATCGCCTTTTTGACGTTTTTGCACAATTATTACTTTGAGATGTTTTCAAAGATCATTAAACCTCATCAGCTTGACAGGATATACGGCTGGCTCAGCCCTCATGAACATGCATCTACATATGGATACCAACTGACGCAGTCGTTAGTGGCGGTAGGTTCGGGTCAGTTGACAGGAAGCGGCTTTACCCATGGAGTCCAAGTTCAAGGAGGGAAAATTCCGGAGGCTCATACCGATTTTATATTCGCCGTGATTGGTGAACAGTCTGTTCGGTGTTTATATATCTGCGGGGGTTGCAGGTTTAATTATATTCCAAGTGTTTCAAAATATGGGGTGACAATCGGATTAATGCCAGTGACAGGGCTCGCTCTTCCGTTTATCAGCTATGGCGGCAGTGCGCTGTTGACCAATATGATTGCTTTAGGTCTCGTTTTCAGTGTGAATATCAGATCTAAGCATTATATGTTCGGCAGGGGGTGGGATTGAAGGTGCTTAAGGTGATTTTTTCCCATCTAAATAAGCTTGATTATGTTTTGATCGCATCGGTTCTGTTTTTAACTTCGCTTGGTTTGCTGATGGTTTACAGTGCCGGCTACCCCCTCGGATATATAAAGCACGGTAATGGCAGCTATTTTTTTGTGAAGCAGCTGCAATGGCTGCTTATCGGTTTGACCTTTTTTTCGGCTGCCGTCTACTTCCCTTATATAGCTTACGGCAAACTCATCCGGTTTTTAGTAAAGCTTTCTTTTTTGATGCTGATTCTCGTTTTGCTCCCGGGGATTGGGGTGGAGAAAAACAATTCCCAAAGGTGGATTCAAATCGGTTCGCTCATCATTCAGCCGTCTGAGGCCGTGAAGCTTGTGATGGTTATTTATTTTGCTTACGTGTATGCAAAAAAACAGAGATACATCGCCAATTTCGGAAAGGGCGTCATGCCCCCGCTGCTCATTTTGGCTGCCGTGTTCTTTCTCATCTTAAAACAGCCGGACTTGGGCACCTCCGTTTCGATCCTATTAAGCTGCGGAGCTGTTCTATTGTGCGCCGGCATCAGAAAACGGCATTTACTGCTTCTTGGAACAATTGCCGGGGCCGGCATTGCATATTTTGCTATGACGGCGCCGTACCGGTTAAGAAGGCTGACATCTTTCAGCGACCCTTTTCAGGATGAAAACGGAGACGGCTACCAGTTAATCAATTCCTACCTTGCCATTGATTCGGGCGGGTTCTGGGGAAATGGCTTGGGAAACAGCGTTCAAAAGCTGGGATTTCTACCTGAAGCCCATACGGACTTTATTATGGCAGTCATGACCAAGGAACTCGGCGGGGCCGGACTGTTGATGATCATCGGAGCTTACCTGTTAATGATGTTCAGAGGCGTGCGGATCGCTGTGCTAATCAATGATCCGTTTGGAAAGCTGCTGGCGATCGGCCTTACCTTCCAGATCATGATTCAAGCGTTATTTAACCTTGGCGCTGTTTTAGGCCTTCTTCCCATTACCGGAATTCCTCTTCCGTTTGTCAGTTATGGCGGTTCTTCGTTAATGTTCATGCTGATTTCAGCCGGAATATTGGTCAACATCTCATCACACGTTAAGCGGAGTAAAAAAAGTGAGGCCTATCTTTTATAGAAGGCCTCATTTTTAGTTGAAAAAACTAGGTTGGGACTAAGATTTTGGCGTTTTTATTTTGTCTAAAAACTCCTGCACCGTTTTTCGGTATGTGTCCCGGTTTTTCGTATACGACATGGCGTGTTCACCGTTATCGGCAATATACAGTGCCTTCGGTCCAGGTTTCTTCTCATAAAGTCGCTCGGTTGAAGAAACGGGAATATAATCATCATCCTTACTGTGAATAAAGAGAACCGGTCTTTTGATTTTTTCAATGACAGCAAGCGGAGATACTTCGCCTGCGCGATAGCCGCCCCTCAGCTTCAAAAAGAAGTCGGCGATGGGGAGCAGCGGCCAAGACGGGAGCCTGTATTCCACTTTCAGCCGATAGGCAAGCTGTTCATCAAAACGTGCGAACGGGCAATCGGCAATATAAAAATCAGCGCCATCCTCACAGTGTTCACCAGCGTAAAGCAGTGCAGTCGCAGCTCCCATTGATTCACCGTGTATTCCGATTAATCCGCAATGGCCTGTTTTATTCTTGACCCAGCGGACAACCTCGCTGAGATCATCCTTTTCATAAAACCCGTAGCTAGTCGTCTTTCCGCCGCTTTGTCCGTGTCGGCGATGGTCATAAACAATCACATTCCAGCCGAGATCAAGAAATAAATGCATATATTTCAGGGAATTCAGCACATTCATCGTTACCCCGTGACAGATAATGATGGTGTTTGGTGTGTCATGCGGTGCGATATGGTAGCCTTTTATATCATACCCGTAAGCAGATGGGATCACAAAAGCGGTTTTCTCCATTCGCTCGAAGGATTCAAACACATCGTGTCCGTCGTCTGTCTCTCTTTTGATAATGTCTTCATCTGTCTTTTTCTTGATAAAGAGAATGATATTTGAAAAAACAATTCCGATTGCGATAACAGCGGTTAAGAGAGCGCCAATGGCCAAAAGGATTCTCTTCAAAAGTCACAGCACCTTTCAACTAAATACAGGAAATTTATACTTGAAATCATTATACCTAAGCAGTGCTGTGCTGATCAAAAACTTTTCAGAAGAGAGTCCGCTTGTTCGATCTATATGCTCCGTGATAAACTGGCTTCAAAATAAAACATGGGGGGGAAGTCTGCGTGAAAAAACAAAAATCCGCTGACAAACACCAGTTAAAAGATGGCCTTCAATCCGACATCAAAGCAAAGCTTATGGAGATGAAGAGTCAATTGAAGGAAGAGGATGAAAAGAGGCAGGAAAGAGAAAAAGCAGAGCAGATCAGAAAGAAAAAAGAGATCGAAAAAAACAAAAGCTTTGAAGAGCTCCTTAATGAAAGCCCGTTGGATTGGCAGCAATATAAATAAACCAGCACCCGCACTGGTGCTGGTTTTTTTGTTACGAGCGGTGCGCTTCGTAAACGTCTTGTTTCGTATGAGATTGGAGCGCTTTGATTTCTTCTTCGCTTAAACGCCGTGCGTTTGCAGCCTGAACGTTTTCACGTAACTGCTCAATCTTACTGGCGCCTGTTATCACTGAGGCAACAGCAGGCTGTGCTAACAGATATTGCAGCGACTTTTCTGTCATGGACAGATCGGGCGCGACATTCTCCATCGCTGTGCGGGCATTTGTCAATTCCTCAAACGAATAGGATAAGTACCCGTTTTGTTTGATGCTGTCCGCCACTTGTGTAAGCGGTTTTTCAGTTAAGAGTCCTTTGGCAACCGGACCTCTGGCGACTACGCTGATTTGATGTTCCGCTAAAAGCGGAAGCCATTCCTCAGGGCGTCTGTCAAACAGGCTGAACTGCATCATAATACTGACGATATTTGATTTTTTTACATATTCTTTTATCACATTCGGGCGGATGGAAGAAATACCGTAGTGACGGATCACACCTTCTTGTTTTAATTCCTCAAACGCTTCGATCGTTTCATCAATGTTGTCCTCTATCGTGCCGCCGTGAAGCTGATAAAGATCGATATAATCCGTTTTCAGCCGTGCTAGACTCTTTTTTACGGCTTCTTTTATGTAAGCTTTTGAAGGGTCCCAATACCAGCCTTCGCTTTCGTCATTCCAGCGGTTTCCCGCTTTCGTTGCCAAAATAATATCTTGGCGTCTGTTTTGGATGGCATCACCGACAATTTCTTCGTTGCGTCCGCGGTCATACAAATCAGCTGTATCCAAATAGTTGATGCCAAGCTCGATCGCTTCATCAAGGATGGACAAGGCTTTGTTTTTTTCTGTCCCAAGAGACATACAGCCGAGTCCGACTTCGCTTATTTCTAAATCAGATGTACCCAGTTTGCGCTTTCTCATGTGCACACTCCTTTTTTTAGGCTTTGTATTGACCGTAATATAAAGGAGCAAAAGTTTCAACTTTTACGGCTTAGAGACCCAATCTTTCACATATTGGAATGTGCGGCCGTACTCCTTTAACTTCGCTCGAATCTCCCATGCTTTTCCGACTAAGACAACACCTTTTGGCATGCGGTGCACTTTCACGAAGAAGCCCCCTTTTCTCTAGTATGATAAAATGTATGGGGCATTATATAGAGACAGAACGGGAGATGAAGAAATGAATTCATTAGAAGAAAAAACAATATCCAAAGAACAGATCTTTTCAGGTAAAGTCATTGATCTTTATGTTGAGGACGTGGAGCTGCCAAACGGGAAAACGAGTAAACGTGAAATTGTGAAACACCCTGGAGCTGTAGCCGTATTAGCTGTCACCGATGAAGGGAAAATCATTATGGTGAAACAATTCCGCAAGCCGCTTGAGCGAGCAATCGTTGAAATTCCTGCCGGAAAGCTTGAAAAAGGGGAGGAGCCGGAGTACACGGCACTTCGGGAGCTTGAAGAGGAAACGGGGTATACAGCGAAAAAACTGACAAAAATCACTGCGTTTTATACCTCGCCCGGCTTTGCTGATGAAATTGTTCACGTGTTCCTTGCTGAAGAGCTTTCTGTACTCGAAGAAAAACGGGAGCTTGATGAGGACGAGTTTGTTGAAGTGATGGAGGTGACGCTTGAAGATGCGCTGAAGCTCGTTGAATCGCGTGAAGTATATGATGCTAAAACAGCCTATGCGATTCAGTATCTTCAGCTGAAAGAAGCGCTCCAAGCACAAAAATGAAAAAGATTTACGCGGATTTGCACATTCATATCGGCCGGACCTTTACAGGAAGGGCTGTCAAAATAACAGGCGCCAAAACGCTAACACTGGACCGAATTTTAGTTGAAGCCAGTGAACATAAAGGAATTGACCTTCTTGGCATTATCGACTGTCATTCTCCGGAAGTCATCTTAGAGCTTGAGGAAGGCATTTCATCTGGAAGATATCACGAGCTTGACGGCGGGGGGATTCGTTATCGCAGTACGACTCTTTTATTGGGAAGCGAACTGGAGATTTATGATGAAGCCAGCAGCGGACCGATCCATGTGCTCGTCTTTATGCCGACGCTGGCTGATATGAAGCTGTTTTCAAACTGGCTGTCAGCGCGGCTGAAAAATATTCACTTAAGCTCACAACGGATTTATGAAACGGGCTTGAATTTGCAAAAAAAAGTGAAGGAAATGGGCGGACTGTTTATCCCCGCCCATATCTTTACACCGCATAAAAGCTTATATGGGAAAGGCGTTAAATCAAGCTTAACTGAGGTTTTTGATCCCTCTATGATAGATGCGGTGGAGCTTGGGTTAAGCTGTGATACAGACATGGCTTCACACGTATCTGAGTTGAATCAGTATACGTTTTTAACAAATTCTGATGCGCATTCGTTAGCCAAAATCGGCAGAGAATATAACGAACTATATGTACAGTCAGCTAATTTTACTGAATTTGCTCTTGCATTAAGGGGACAGGGTGAAAGAACAATTACCGCAAATTACGGCTTGGACCCATTATTGGGGAAATATTATCTGACGGCCTGCGAAGCGTGCGGAGAACCTGCTGTGAGCGGGGAAACGGTGTGCGCGAATTGCGGAAATGCCAAATTTACTAAGGGAGTAAGCGAAAGATTGCGTGAATTGATTGATCAGCCTGAAGATCGCGTCTCGCGTCCGCGATATGTGCATCAGATCCCGCTGCAATTTGTTCCTGGTGTTGGTCCGAAAACGCTGGACAAACTAAAAAGAGCCTTCGGAACAGAAATGGCTGTTCTTCATGAGGCTGCAGAAGAAGATTTGGCTCGCGTTGTCCCGCCGAAAACCGCGGCTCTTATTGTAAAAGCGAGATCCGGAAAGCTGGAATTGAAAGCCGGAGGAGGAGGAACCTACGGGAAAATTAAACGGTGAGTTAAAGACTAACCAAGTTCCTCCTGCACTTTTCTTTTTGTCCGGATAAAGGTGATCAACTGGATGATTTCGTCTTCACTCAGCGGCTTGCCGTCAACAGAAATGTTAAAGTTAAGGCTGCTCCACGTGGTCAATTCAATGGTCTGAGGAGCAGTCTGCTTTTGTTTCTCGCGGCCTAAAAGTTCATCGCAGGTTGTGTCAAAGAGGTCAGCCAGCATGGCAAGTGCCTCAAGCGAAGGCCGCCGGTAGCCTGACTCGTAGCCGGCATATGTGCTTTTTGCGATACCCAGAAGGTCAGCTGTATATTGAAGCGACCAATTTTTCTTTTTTCTCAATTCAGTTAAACGATCTAGATTCATGAACTTTCGCTCCTTTTTCACCTTGAGCTGATTATATCATATAGGTATTAGGAAGTGTACGCGAATTGAATAATAATGTCTTGCGTATTTTATTTTCCGTGTCTATAATTGCATTAAAAGTATGCGATAAGCGAATGCCTTCTCGCAACCCATCTTTAGAGACAGTGAAGAGGTGCATGGTATGAAAAAATTATTGATGTTGACAACTGGGGGAACGATTGCTTCAGTTGAAGGAGAAAATGGGCTGGCTCCCGGAGTCAAGGCTGATGAATTATTAAGTTACGTATCAAAACTTGATAACGATTACACGATGGAAACTCAGTCGCTTATGAATATAGACAGCACCAATATGCAACCTGAATACTGGGTGGAAATAGCGGAAGCCGTTAAGGATAATTATGATGCCTATGACGGGTTTGTTATTACACACGGCACAGATACAATGGCCTATACATCTGCCGCACTATCATATATGCTGCAGCATGCCAAAAAGCCGATTGTCATCACCGGTTCGCAGATCCCGATCACGTTCCAAAAAACCGATGCCAAAAAAAATATTACAGACGCGATTCGCTTTGCCTGTGAAGGCGTGGGCGGCGTTTATGTTGTGTTTGACGGCAGAGTCATTCAAGGAACGCGCGCGATCAAATTAAGAACGAAAAGCTACGACGCATTTGAAAGCATCAATTACCCATATATCGCTTTTATCAATGAAGACGGGATCGAATACAACAAACAAGTAACGGAACCTGAGAACGACACCTTCACAGTTGATACTTCACTATGTACTGATGTATGTCTGCTCAAGCTTCATCCAGGCTTAAAGCCTGAAATGTTTGATGCCCTGAAAAGCATATACAGAGGAATTGTTATAGAGAGTTATGGCAGCGGGGGCGTGCCGTTTGAAGGCAGAGACATTTTGTCAAAAGTGAATGAGCTAATCGAAAGCGGCATTGTCGTCGTAATCACAACTCAATGTCTCGAAGAAGGCGAAGATATGAGTATTTACGAGGTCGGCCGCAGAGTCAACCAAGACTTAATTATCCGATCCAGAAATATGAACACAGAAGCAATTGTGCCAAAATTGATGTGGGCACTCGGCCAGTCTTCAGATCTTCCAGTCGTCAAGAGAATTATGGAAACGCCAATTGCTGATGACGTTGTTCTGTAAACTGTCAGAAACTATGACCAACAAAGAGAGAAAGTAGGTTAAAGATTATGTTAAACGGCCAAAAAGAATACCGCGTGGAAAAAGATTTTCTTGGAGAAAAACAAATTGAAGCTGATGTTTACTACGGAATCCAGACGCTTCGTGCTTCTGAAAACTTCCCTATTACGGGATACAAGATCCATGAAGAAATGATTAACGCGCTGGCGATTGTAAAAAAAGCTGCAGCTCTTGCCAACATGGACGTGAAACGGCTGTATGAAGGAATTGGCCAAGCTATCGTACAAGCCGCTGATGAGATTCTGGAAGGCAAATGGCACGATCAGTTTATCGTCGATCCGATTCAGGGCGGTGCCGGTACTTCTATGAACATGAATGCGAATGAGGTGATCGGAAACCGGGCGCTTGAAATCATGGGACATCAAAAGGGAGATTATATCCATTTAAGCCCGAACACACATGTGAATATGTCACAGTCTACAAATGATGTGTTCCCGACCGCTATTCATATTTCCACATTGAAGCTGTTGGAAAAACTGCTGATAACAATGGAAGATATGCATAGTGTGTTCAAACAAAAAGCTCAGGAATTTGATTCTGTTATTAAAATGGGCCGGACACACCTTCAAGATGCTGTCCCGATTCGTCTTGGCCAGGAATTCGAAGCGTACAGCCGTGTTCTGGAGCGTGATATTAAACGGATCAAGCAATCACGCCAGCACCTGTATGAAGTCAACATGGGCGCAACTGCTGTGGGTACAGGCTTGAACGCCGATCCTGAATATATCAAACAGGTTGTAAAGCACCTTGCTGATATCAGCGGTCTTCCCCTTGTCGGAGCTGATCATCTCGTTGATGCGACACAAAATACAGATGCCTATACAGAGGTATCGGCTTCCTTAAAGGTCTGCATGATGAACATGTCTAAAATCGCAAACGACCTCCGCTTGATGGCATCAGGACCGCGCGCCGGCCTTGCGGAAATTTCTCTGCCAGCACGTCAGCCGGGTTCATCCATTATGCCGGGGAAAGTCAATCCGGTTATGGCCGAGCTAATCAACCAAATTGCGTTCCAGGTCATCGGAAACGATAATACAATCTGCCTTGCTTCAGAAGCCGGCCAGCTTGAATTGAACGTCATGGAGCCAGTGCTTGTCTTTAACTTGCTTCAATCCATCAGCATTATGAACAACGGCTTCCGTTCGTTCACTGACAATTGCTTAAAAGGCATCGAAGCCAACGAAAAACGTTTGAAACAATACGTGGAAAAAAGCGCAGGAGTGATTACTGCAGTCAATCCCCACCTAGGGTATGAAGCAGCAGCCCGAATTGCCCGTGAAGCAATAATGACAGGTCAATCAGTCCGTGATCTATGCCTGCAGCATGATGTGCTGACAGAAGAAGAGTTAGATCTTATTCTAAACCCATTTGAGATGACAAAACCAGGTATTGCAGGGAAAGAACTATTAGAAAAATAAAATTTATACAAAATACAGCTTATTCATCCACGTATAGCCCGGATGAATAAGCTGTTTACAACATAGGGATGAGGAAGTATAGTATACGTGTTGCACTATTTATTGAAAGCGTTTTAGCTTTTTACATGGAGGGGGACTTCTTTTGAAGGATGTAAGACTGCCAACATTATTCGAAATCATTATTGTACTAGGATCATTTTTAGCACTTGTCATGTCATTTACTGTCTTTTTAGATATGCCGATACAGCTCGCGCTTTTCATTTCCTGGTTTATCGCTATGATTCTCGGAATCAGACTCGGTTATTCTTATAAAGATATGCAGAATGCTATTCTGTATGGTATATCAAACGGTCTTGAAGCCGTTCTGATTCTTGTTTCAGTAGGAGCGCTTATTGGAACATGGATAGCCGGAGGGATCGTCCCGACTCTGATTTACTATGGTTTAGAATTTATTCACCCTAGTATCTTTTTACTAGCAACGTTAATTATTTGTTCCATTATGTCTGTAGCAACCGGAACATCATGGGGAACAGTCGGAACTGCCGGCATTGCCATGATCGCAATTGGAGAAGGATTAGGCCTTCCGCTTCCACTTGTAGCCGGCGCTATTCTTTCAGGCGCTTATTTCGGGGACAAGCTTTCTCCACTTTCAGACAGCACAGTTCTTGCATCTTCTCTATCGAAAGTGGATGTTTTAGACCATGTTAGGGCTATGCTCTTTTTATCTGTGCCAGCGTATGTGATTACAGCAATTCTCTTTACAGTTACTGGTTTTATGTACGGCGGGAAAAATATTGATCTTGATAAAGTTGAATTTTTGAAATCTTCTTTGCAAAATACATTTGACATTCATATTTGGATGCTGATTCCGGCTGTTGTTGTCATTGTCTTATTGTCGATGAAAAAGCCGTCGATGCCGGTTATCGTAATTGGCGCTTTGCTTGGGGCTATCTGGGCTGTTGTTTTCCAAGGCATGAACCCGGCGGATGCGGTTGCAACTGCCTACAACGGATTCTCGATTAAAACAGATGTTGAATTCTTGAACGGCCTGTTAAATCGCGGAGGCATCGTCGGAATGCTCGGTTCCCTAGTCGTCATTATCTTTGGTCTCGGATTTGGCGGACTGCTTGAAAAGCTTGGCGTCTTAAAAGTGATCGTCTCTATGTTTGAAAAGAAATTAACTTCACCTGGCAACGTCACTTTATCTACGCTGATTGTAGCGTTTTTAGCGAACATCTTCGGCTGTGCGATGTATGTATCTCTTATCTTGACACCGAAGATCATGGAAAACAGCTATGATCGATTAAATATCGACAGAAGAGTGCTTTCCCGTAACTCAGAGGTCGGGGGAACATTGACTTCAGGTATGGTTCCTTGGTCTGATAACGGTATTTACATGGCGGGGATACTAGGAGTTTCTACCTTCTCTTATCTGCCGTTTATGTGGCTCAGTTTTGTTGCAATAGGTCTTGCTATTATCTATGGTTATACAGGAAAATTTATATGGTATACGAAAAACAATACAGGTAAAGCCGAAAAACTAGGCTAATAGGGGAGGATCACTGAATGATAGCGAAACACATGATTCGGACACTGATGATCGAAACGCCTTCGGTTCCCGGAAATCTTGGAAGGGTAGCTACGGCAATTGGCCTTCTGGGCGGAGATATTGGTGAAGTGGAGACGGTAAAGGTCGGTCCCAACTACACAATGCGGAATATTACCGTTCAAGTGGAAAATGAAGAACAGCTTCAGGAAGTGATCGCGGCTGTACAGGCCTTGGGAGAAGGGATCAGGCTTCACACCGTGTCTGATGAGGTCCTCTCCGCCCATGAAGGCGGAAAAATCCAAATGAAAAGCAAAATGCCAATCCGCTCACTGGCAGAGCTCGGACGTGTCTATACACCAGGTGTTGCAGACGTGTGCAGGCTGATTGAAAAAGAACCTGAAAAAGCGTCTATTTATACAACGATCAGTAATTCTGTAGCGATTGTAACGGATGGAACAGCAATTCTCGGTCTTGGAAATATTGGCTCTGTGGCAGGCATGCCTGTTATGGAAGGAAAGGCTGCTCTGTTTGATCAGCTGGCGGGTATTAGTGGCATTCCGATATTGCTTGATACGAGTGATCCTGAAGAAATCATCAAAACGGTAAAGCATATTTCTCCGGGTTTTAACGGCATTCTGCTTGAAGATATCGGCTCGCCGCATTGCTTCGAAATTGAGGACCGCCTAAAAGAGGAGCTGAACATCCCTGTTATGCACGATGATCAGCATGGTACAGCTGTTGTCACGCTGGCAGCTGCCATTTCGGCATGCAGGAGTGCGGGGGTTGACCTGAAAGAAGCGAAAGTGGGGCAAATTGGCCTGGGTGCAGCAGGCGTTGCCATTTGCCGGATGTTTATGGCCTACGGCGTGAAAGCTGTGTACGGAACAGACAAATCGGAGGCTGCAATGAACCGTCTCGAACAATACGGCGGACAGGCAGTTGCCAGCATTGAGGAGCTCATGGAAACCTGTGACATTGTCATCGCTACAACGGGCGTTCCGGGTTTAATTAAACCAGCATTTGTACGTTCTGGTCAAGTGATATTGGCTTTATCGAATCCGAAGCCGGAAATTGAGCCGGAGGCCGCGCTGCAAGCTGGCGCCGCATATGCAGCGGACGGACGTTCTGTTAATAATGTGCTCGGTTTCCCGGGTATTTTTAGGGGAGCGCTCAATGCGAAAAGCAAGGAGATTAATCATGATATGCTTGTTGCCGCAGCAGAGGCCATCGCAGCCTGCACAAAACAAGGCGATGTAGTCCCTCAGCCGCTTGATTCAAAAGTCCATCATGAAGTAGCAGCTGCGGTCGAGCATGCAGCTCTAACAGCAGTCAAATAAAGAAGTCAAACAGCACCTGGCATAAACAGGTGTTGTTTTTCTCATCATATGATGATTTGCCTGCTGTAATTGCTGTGAAAATAAAAAAGGGTGTAATCAGCATGGCAAAAAGCCGAGCAAAAAAGAAGCGGGAGCATCTGCTTAGAAATGGCGGACGCGACCTTCTTATTATCAAGAGGCAGCACACCATCGTTCAGTACATATGAAAGAATGGTAATAAGTAAAAAATAGATGTTGAATAAACGGAAGCATAAGAATCCTTCTCATCATACGGCAGTTGGTGAGAAGGATTTTTTTGCCTCAAAAAGATGCCTTGCATTCTTCTCTATCATTTCTTTTTTGAAAATGGGCATGTTTTTCCGATTCTTTCATACAATCTATTAAATCAAATCACTAGAGCGGGCGGGAGGAAACGGTATGCGAAAAATCTCTTATAAGGACATGTTTCTCCGACATGTTAAAGATCATCTCTCTCTTTATATATTTGTCTCAGTGCTATTTTTCATGGGTGTCATCTTTGGCGCGATTATTGTCAACAGCATGACCATCAGCCAGAAAGAAGATTTATACTACTATTTAAGCCAATTTTTCGGACAGCTTTCGGATGGAAAACAGGCAAGTTCATCTGATATGTTTGGGCAAAGTATCTTTCATAATGCAAAGTATTTAGGATTGATGTGGATATTGGGAATTTCTGTCATTGGGATGCCGATTATTTTTATCATGATCTTTCTGAAAGGCATCGTTGTCGGCTTTACTGTCGGGTTCCTTGTCAATCAGATGGGAGTCAGCGGTTTTTTCTTATCCTTTGTCTCCGTTTTGCCCCAAAATGTGCTGCTGATTCCGGCTTATCTCATAATGGGCACGTGTGCGATTGCGTTTTCTTTAAAGTTAATCAGGCAGCTGTTTGTGAAACGAAGCCTTCATGACGCGCCGATTCAGTGGTTCGGTCGGTATGCCTTTGTGCTTCTGGTCATACTGTTTTTAGCGCTCATTTCATCTTTCTTTGAAGCATATTTATCTCCAGTTTTAATGGAAAAGCTTACATCAAAACTTTTTTAAAATTATTATTAAAAGAAAATCGTTTTATTTATCAGTTTATAATAATTATAGTTGGAACTCCGCGCGTATTTTGTTATAATGAGTCATGGAATGCGGCGTAGGAGGGAAAGACATGGAAAACCGTATTGATCGAATTAAGAAACAACTGCACTCATCCAGCTACAAACTTACGCCTCAGCGTGAAGCGACAGTAAGAGTGCTGCTTGAAAATGAAGAAGACCATTTAAGCGCAGAAGATGTATACCTCCTCGTAAAAGAGAAATCTCCTGAGATCGGTCTCGCAACAGTATACCGTACGCTTGAATTATTAACTGAATTAAAAGTCGTTGATAAAATTAACTTTGGAGACGGCGTGTCCCGTTATGACCTTCGTAAAGAGGGTGCAGCTCACTTTCATCACCACTTGGTGTGCATGGAGTGCGGAGCCGTTGATGAAATTGAAGAAGATTTGCTTGAAGACGTGGAAGAAATCATTGAACGTGATTGGAAATTTAAGATTAAAGATCATAGATTGACGTTTCACGGCATATGCCACCGCTGTAACGGAAAAGAAACTGAATAGATGGTGCCGAGCGCGAACCTTTTCTCATAGGGAAAGGGTTTTTTGCTGTTTCTATGTATAAAACCTTTCTGATTTGGCATATGGTTTAAATAACTGGAACCATAGGGAAAGGATCGATTAGGACATGGGAAGATTCCTAAAAACAGCTCTCGATGCATTGAAAGTTTTCATCCTGTTTACCGGTTTTACCGCTCTGTTCTATTATGCTATGATATGGGTGAATCAAGAGTATGAAAACTATCATCGGTACGATAAACCGGAAGGCTCCGCTGTAAAAGTTGTTGAAATGGATCAGGATGAAAAGGGCGGATGGTTCGACCGGTTGATCTTTTTTTACCAAAACGGGGAGTAGATAGAGTGAAAGATCAAATAAAGGATTTCATCCACTACGTCACGGTAGAGAGAGGGCTTTCCCAAAACACAGTGGTATCCTATGAACGTGACTTGAAAAGCTATTCTCACTATTTAACAGAAACCCTTCATGTTACGGATTGGAATCACGTAACCCGTATACATATTATCCAATATCTAAAGCACTTGAAGGACTCGGGGAAATCCGGCAAGACATCGGCGCGTCATTTGGCATCGATTCGCTCTTTTCACCAATTTCTGTTCAGGGAAAAGGTGACGGACAAGGATCCTTCCGTTCATATCGAAACACAAAAGACCGAACGGGCGCTTCCGAAGGTGCTCGCGCTCAATGAGGTCGAACGATTATTGGACACGCCTAAACTGACGAGTCCTTTCGGCTATCGGGATAAAGCAATGCTGGAGCTGCTTTATGCGACAGGCATACGAGTCAGTGAGATGATTGAATTGAAAACGGCAGATGTTCATTTATCCATGGGTTTTGTCCGCTGCTTCGGGAAAGGAAGAAAAGAACGAATTGTGCCAATCGGTGAAGCGGCCGCTTCCGCCATTGAGGAATATATAACCAAAGCCAGGGGGAAACTGCTGAAGAACAATGTGTCTGACGCTCTCTTTTTAAATCATCACGGCAAACAGATCAGCCGCCAGGGATTTTGGAAAAACCTGAAGAAAATCGCACTGGAAGCGGGGATTAAAAAAGAGCTGACCCCGCATACCCTCAGGCATTCCTTTGCGACCCATCTGCTTGAGAACGGGGCTGATCTTAGAGCGGTGCAGGAAATGCTCGGCCATGCGGATATATCGACGACGCAAATTTATACGCATGTGACGAAAACAAGGCTGAAGGATGTGTACAAGCAGTTTCATCCGCGCGCCTAGCCGCAGGTGGCTGCGGCTTTTTTGTTTAGGGCGACAGAAAATATTGAAGTTTCTCATTATTTCTGAATGCATTGTCAACGGGAATGAAAACGGTTTATACTTGAGTTGTCTGACCTCTTAGCGATACAATAGACGTATAGAAAAAAAGGAGGCTTTCATGAGATGCCTGCATACAAATATAATCGTGTGTTTTTAATTGTGATGGACTCAGTCGGAATCGGCGAAGCGCCGGATGCCGCTGACTTTAATGACGAAGGCGCCAATACGCTCGGGCATATTGGTGAGCATATGAATGGATTACATATGCCGAATATGGCAAAGCTCGGCCTAGGTCTCATCGGAGACATCAAAGGTGTAGAAAAAACAGAACATCCGCTTGCGTATTATGGAAAAATGCAAGAAGCGTCTAACGGTAAAGATACCATGACCGGCCATTGGGAGATCATGGGCTTGTATATTGATAAACCGTTTAAAGTATTCCCGGAAGGCTTCCCTGATGAACTGCTTCAGGAGCTGGAAAAGAAATCTGGACGCAAAATTATCGGAAACAAGCCGGCTTCCGGCACAGCGATTTTGGATGAACTTGGCCAGGAGCACATGGAGACAGGGGCTTTAATTGTATACACATCTGCTGACTCTGTTCTGCAAATTGCCGCTCACGAAGAGGTTGTGCCGCTTGAAGAGCTGTACCGCATTTGTGAAACGGCGAGAGAGCTGACGCTTGATCCGAAGTATATGGTAGGCCGTATTATCGCACGGCCGTTCGTCGGAGAGCCGGGACAATTTAAACGGACACCAAACCGTCATGACTATGCGCTTAAGCCGTTTGACCGCACTGTTATGAATGAATTGAAAGACAGCGGTTTAGATGTGATCTCAATCGGAAAAATCTCTGATATTTATGACGGAGAAGGCATTACCTCGTCACGGAGAACAGTTTCCAATATGGACGGAATGGACAAGGTGATCAATACGCTGGGAGAAGACTTTACTGGTCTGAGCTTTGCAAACCTTGTTGATTTTGACGCTTTATTCGGACATCGCCGTGACCCAGAAGGCTACGGACGCGCGCTTGAAGAATTTGATGCACGTCTTCCGGAAGTATTTGAGAAAATGAAAGAAGACGATCTGTTAATCATTACAGCTGACCACGGTAATGATCCGATTCATCACGGAACCGACCATACACGCGAGTACGTGCCGATTCTCGCTTACAGCAAAAAACATCAGAAAGCGCAAATGCTGCCGCTTGCAGATACATTTGCTGATATCGGCGCTACGATCGCTGATAATTTCCAAACGAATAAACCGAAATACGGGAAAAGCTTTTTATCTTTATTACAATAGGGGGACTGTTTCTTGAAAGACAGAATTGAACGCGCAGCCGATTTTATTAAGCAAAACCTGCCGGAATCTCCGAAGATTGGCCTTATTTTAGGCTCAGGTCTTGGTATTTTGGCGGATGAAATTGAAAATCCGGTCAAGTTGAAATATGAAGACATACCTGAATTCCCGGTATCCACTGTTGAGGGACATGCCGGCCAGCTTGTGCTTGGCACCCTTGAAGGAGTGTCCGTTATAGCAATGCAGGGCCGTTTTCACTTTTATGAAGGCTATTCAATGGAGAAAGTCACCTTCCCTGTACGCGTGATGAAAGCGCTCGGCGTGGAAGCGTTAATCGTGACAAATGCTGCAGGCGGTGTCAACACAGAATTCCGTGCGGGAGACTTAATGATTATTACTGACCATATCAACTTTATGGGAACAAACCCGCTGATCGGGCCAAATGAAGCCGATTTCGGCGCCAGATTTCCAGATATGTCTTCAGCCTATGACAAAGACCTTTCCAGCTTGGCTGAAAACATTGCGAAAGACCTTAACATTCCAATTCAAAAAGGCGTGTATACCGCTGTGACAGGACCATCTTACGAAACACCGGCAGAAGTCCGCTTCTTAAGAACAATGGGCTCTGACGCAGTCGGCATGTCTACTGTTCCGGAAGTCATTGTGGCGAATCATGCAGGAATGCGTGTCCTAGGCATCTCTTGTATCTCTAACGCGGCAGCCGGCATTCTGGATCAGCCTTTAAGTCACGATGAAGTAATGGAAGTGACGGAAAAAGTAAAAGCAGGATTTTTACAGCTTGTAAAAGCAGTCGTCGCTCAGTACGAATAAAAATGAAGTGATAGCAAGTTCAAAAGACAGCTGTGTCTGACATGACGCAGCTGTCTTTTTTTATGCCGAAAAAAGATACGAAACATTTTCCATCAGTGGCGTATAAAACCATTCCGCTTGGAAAAAATAAAAAGGATTATGAAATGGAGGGCTTTTGAGATGAAACGTCTTTTATCCACTTTGTTGATTGGTATAATGCTGCTTACATTTGCGCCGTCTGCATTTGCAAAACAAGACGGAAAAGGTTCATCGGAGCTTGCTCATGAAGCGAAGTCTGCGGTGCTGATAGAACGTGACACGGGAAAAGTGCTTTACAACAAGAACAGTAATGAGAGACTGGCGCCTGCAAGCATGACGAAAATTATGACGATGCTTTTAATTATGGAAGCTTTAGATGAAGGCAAAATCAAAATGAGTGATAAGGTCCGTACGAGCGAGCACGCGGCTTCAATGGGCGGTTCACAAATTTTCCTTGAACCCGGTGAGGAAATGACAGTCAAAGAAATGCTGAAAGGCATCGCAATCGCATCGGGGAATGACGCCTCCGTAGCGATGGCTGAATTCATTTCCGGCTCTGAAGAAGAATTTGTGAAGAAAATGAATAAAAAAGCAAAAGAGCTGGGCTTGAAAAATACATCCTTCAAAAACCCGACCGGACTGACCGAGGATGAACACTACAGCTCTGCGTATGACATGGCAATCATGGCTAAGGAATTATTGAAATACGAATCAATAACGAAGTTTACCGGCACGTATGAAGACTATTTGCGGGAAAATACAGATAAAAAGTTTTGGCTTGTTAATACGAATCGGCTGATCAAGTTTTATCCTGGCGTAGACGGTGTAAAAACAGGCTATACAGGTGAAGCGAAATATTGTCTGACAGCTTCGGCTAAAAAAGGAAACATGCGGGCCATTGCGGTTGTGTTCGGAGCGAGCACACCTAAAGATAGAAACGCGCAAGTGACAAAGATGCTTGATTTCGCTTTTAGTCAATATGAAACACATCCTTTATATAAGAGAAATGAAATCGTAGCAAAAGTAAAGGTCAAAAAAGGCAAACAAAAATTTATCGAACTCTCTACTTCTGAGCCGATTTCAATATTGACGAAAAAAGGCGAGGATATGAAAAATGTGAAAAAAGAAATCAAATTGAATGACAATGTAAGTGCTCCTGTGCAAAAAGGCCAAGAGCTTGGCACACTCGTTCTGAAAAAGGATGGAGAAGTGCTCGCTGAAAGTCCTGTTGCTGCTAAAGAAGATATGAAGAAAGCCGGGTTCTTAACATTCTTGAAGCGGACGATGGGAGACTGGACAAAATTTAAGTAATTATGCCGAATGGCCACTAGTTTTGTCACGGTGAAGGAATTTATTCCGTCGAAATCGAAACACTCATTATCCGATCATATCAAGGAGGAATGAGCATGAGCCTTGGAATTGACATGCATGTCAAAGAATCTGTGCTTTGTATTCGATTAACAGGCGAACTCGATCACCATACGGCTGAAGCCCTGAAACAAAAAGTAACTCAATCATTGGAGAAGGATGATATTCGCCATATCGTGCTGAACCTAGAGGACCTTTCCTTTATGGACAGCTCGGGGCTTGGCGTCATTTTAGGACGATACAAGCAAATTAAGCAAATTGGCGGGGAAATGGTCGTTTGCGCTATCTCTCCTGCGGTAAAGCGGCTGTTTGATATGTCGGGTCTGTTTAAAATTATCCGTTTTGAACAATCTGAGCAGCAGGCGCTGCTAACGCTGGGGGTGGCATCATGAAAAACGAAATGCATCTTGAATTTTCTGCCCTCAGCCAGAATGAATCGTTCGCCCGTGTCACAGTTGCTTCGTTTATTGCCCAGCTTGACCCGACAATGGATGAACTGACCGAGATCAAAACAGTCGTGTCAGAGGCCGTAACGAATGCTATTATCCATGGATATGAAGAGGACTGTGACGGAAAAGTCTACATTTCAGTGACGCTGGAAGATCATGTCGTATATATGACCATTCGTGATGAAGGCAGGGGCATTACAGATCTTGAAGAGGCCCGCCAGCCTTTATTCACGACTAAACCTGAGCTTGAGCGCTCTGGAATGGGCTTTACTATTATGGAAAATTTCATGGATGATGTCAGTATTGATTCATCACCTGAGATGGGCACAACGATTCGCTTAACAAAGCACTTATCAAAAAGCAAAGCGCTTTGTAATTAAGGAGATTTGTTATGGATGTGGAGGTTAAGAAAAACGGCAAAAACGCTCAGCTGAAGGATCATGAAGTAAAGGAATTAATCAAACAAAGCCAAAATGGCGACCAGCAGGCAAGAGACCTCCTCATAGAAAAAAACATGCGTCTTGTTTGGTCTGTGGTACAGCGGTTTTTAAACAGAGGATACGAGCCTGACGATCTCTTTCAGATCGGCTGCATCGGGCTGTTGAAATCTGTGGACAAATTTGATTTAACCTATGATGTGCGTTTTTCAACGTATGCAGTGCCAATGATTATCGGTGAAATCCAGCGCTTTATTCGTGATGATGGAACCGTGAAGGTGTCTAGGTCTTTAAAAGAGCTCGGAAACAAAATCCGGCGCGCGAAGGATGAGCTTTCAAAAACACTAGGCAGAGTGCCGACGGTGCAAGAGATCGCCGACCATTTGGAAATTGAAGCAGAAGATGTCGTACTCGCCCAAGAGGCGGTAAGGGCGCCGTCTTCGATTCACGAAACCGTTTATGAGAATGACGGAGATCCAATAACCCTGCTTGATCAAATCGCTGACAACTCAGAAGAAAAATGGTTTGAAAAGATTGCCCTGAAAGAAGCGATCAGCGATTTGGAGGAAAGGGAAAAACTAATCGTCTATCTCAGATATTATAAAGACCAGACGCAGTCCGAGGTGGCTGAGCGGCTTGGGATTTCTCAAGTTCAGGTTTCCAGGCTTGAAAAGAAAATATTAAAACAGATTAAGGTTCAAATGGATCATACGGAAAGCTAGTCTGCCATGCAGGCTAGCTTTTTTGTGTGCAAAAGCGTGGTAATTTATGGTCTTTTCGAGCGGATGAATGAGAACAAAATCGAACCACATACTACATATATAACCACCGAAAGATGGTGATCAATGATGGAACGACGTATATTTATCCGACTTCGCCACAGGGTGCTGGCCCATCCGGGAGATATCATCACGGTTGGAGATGCCGCGCAAATTGAAGGACAGCTTCAGCTGAAAAAGAAACTGTCGGCAATGCCGCTTTATCAGGTGAGCGAAAAAGATAAAAATATTGTAATTCTGGATATCATACAAGTCCTCAAAGCCATTCATTTACAAGATCCGACACTCGATGTTCAGACGGTAGGCGGAGCAGAAACCATTGTTGAAATTCAGTATCGGAAACGGCAATTATCAACGGTACTGTTTATCGGTGTCTGGCTGCTACTGTTTATCGGATCGTGTCTTGCCATCATGAACTTTCATGAAGATGTAAGCATGAGAGATGTTCATATCGCACTATATGAAATCATAACCGGAGAGAGAAATGACTATCCATACTTGCTTCAAATCCCATACAGCATCGGTTTGGGACTGGGGATGATCGTGTTTTTTAACCACATATTTAAGAAGCGCCTTAATGAAGAGCCCAGCCCGCTGGAGGTTGAGATGTTTAACTACCAGCTTGATCTCGACCAATATGTGGCCATGCATGAGAATCGAGAAACAATAAAGGACTTGCATGATCGTTAGTGTATTGTTCATTATTTTTGTCGGGCTCGGCGGAGGCATCACGGTAGGGGCTGGCTTCGTTGCTTTTTTAACCGTAATGGGAATTATTCCGCGGCTGATGCAGCTCACCAAAACGATGAGATTTGTTCAGGCCTATGAAGCAGCTGTTATTCTTGGCGCGGTATGCGGGGGATGGGAGACGCTTCATATGAACCATCTTTTTTTAACAAAATGGCTTGCTGTGCCGGTCGGGCTGCTGGCTGGTGTGTTTGTCGGGATGCTTGCAGCTGCACTTACAGAGGTTTTAAATGTCTTGCCGATTCTAGCAAAACGAATCGGACTCAGAAGTAAAATCATTATTCTCTTAATGGCCATCGTGATGGGGAAAATCGCAGGATCTTTATTTCACTGGCTGTATTTTATTGATCATTCATAAGGAGGTTTCAAGATGACAAACATAAAAGAAAACTACAAATCAAAAGTGAAAACCTATCAGCCTAAGCCGCCTTACGTCTGGAACTGTGTAAAAGCCTTTTTGGTAGGCGGCCTGATCTGTGCGATCGGGCAAGGTCTGCAGAATTTTTATATCCATTTTTTTAATTTTAATGAAAAAACAGCAGGTAATCCAACAGCGGCAACACTGATATTAATTTCAGCACTGCTGACCGGGTTCGGCATCTATGACAGAATCGGACAGTTTGCAGGCGCGGGTTCAGCCGTGCCGGTTACAGGTTTTGCCAACAGTATGGCAAGCGCGGCTCTTGAATATAAAAGTGAAGGGTTAGTTCTTGGAGTAGCGACAAACATGTTTAAACTTGCGGGAAATGTCATTGTTTTCGGAGTTGTGGCTGCTTACATCGTCGGAATGATTCGGTTTGCTTTTGAGAAACTGATGTCATAGGAGGAGAAGAAAATGAAATTAACAGGAAAGCAAACCTGGGTATTTGAACATCCTTTATTTGTCAACTCGGCGGGAACAGCAACCGGACCAAAGGAAAAAGACGGGCCGCTCGGCTCTTTATTTGATAAAACCTATGATAAGATGCACTGTAATCAAAAAAGCTGGGAAATGGCTGAACGCCAGCTGATGGAAGATGCTATTCGTTCAGCGCTTCAAAAAAATAACCTCACAATAGGTGATATTGATCTATTGCTGGCAGGCGACTTGCTGAACCAAAACGTGACGGCCAACTATGTGGCAAGACACTTGAACATTCCGTTTCTTTGTATGTTTGGCGCCTGTTCAACATCAATGGAAACTGTGGCTGTCGCGTCTGCCTTAGTTGACGGCGGGTTTGCCAAGAGGGCGCTCGCTGCCACAAGCAGTCATAATGCCACAGCAGAAAGACAGTTTCGTTATCCGACGGAATACGGAGGCCAAAAACCGGACACTGCCACCTCTACTGTCACCGGAAGCGGAGCAGTTGTCATCAGTCAGACACCGAGTGATATCCAAATCACAAGCGCAACTGTCGGAAAGGTTTCTGACTTAGGAATTACAGATCCGTTTGATATGGGATCGGCCATGGCTCCGGCTGCAGCTGATACGATTAAGCAGCACTTTAAAGATCTCAACAGAACTGCAGATGACTATGATCTCATCCTGACAGGTGACCTATCAGGCGTCGGGTCTCCCATCGTAAAAGACATCTTAAAAGAAGATGGCTATCCGGTCGGCACAAAGCATGATGATTGCGGGCTTCTGATTTACACTCCGGATCAGCAGGTCTTTGCCGGAGGAAGCGGCTGCGCTTGTTCAGCGGTTGTCACCTACTCTCACATTTTTAAGCAGCTGAGAGAAGGAAAATTAAACCGTGTATTTGTCGTGGCGACCGGGGCGCTGTTAAGCCCGACGATGATTCAGCAAAAAGAATCCATCCCAACCATCGCCCATGGGGTTGTATTTGAGCGTGCAGGAGGTGCATCTTAACATGGACTACCTTTTGGCTTTTGTATGCGGCGGTGCCATTTGTATAGTCGGCCAGCTGCTCTTGGATATTTTCAAATTGACGCCAGCCCACGTCATGACATCATTTGTTGTGATCGGCGCGATCTTAGATGGTTTCGGCATTTACGATAAATTTATTGAATTTGCCGGAGGCGGGGCCACCGTTCCGATTGTCAGCTTCGGCCACAGTCTTCTGCACGGTGCCATGCACCAGGCGCATTTACACGGATTTATCGGAATTGGAATGGGGATATTTGAGCTGACTTCTGCCGGTATCTCAGCCGCCATTCTCTTCGCCTTTCTAGTAGCTGTTATTTTCAAACCGAAAGGATAATGCTGACATGACGATAAAACGCAAGGTCATACTGGTAACAGACGGAGATGTGTATGCCTCTAAAACAATTGAATACGCTGCAAGCCAAGTGGGAGGGCGATGTATTTCACAATCAAAAGGCAACCCTTCCACCCGAAGCGGCGCGGAGCTTGTCAAGCTGATCACCTCTGCACCGTATGATCCTGTTTTTGTCATGTTTGACGACTCCGGCCTTCAAGGAGAGGGTCCGGGAGAATCCGCTCTGATCTATGTTGCCACCCATCCGTCAATTGAAGTGCTCGGAGTGATTGCGGTCGCGTCAAAAACCCATCAGGCTGAATGGACCAGGGTTGACGTAAGCATTGACCGCAATGGAGAAATAACTGAATACGGCGTGGATAAAGTCGGAGAGAGGGAATTTGATGAACACAGAATGAGCGGAGATACAGTCTATTGTCTTGATAAACTTGATCTCCCGCTTATTGTCGGTATCGGGGATATCGGCAAAATGGGCAGAAAAGACGATATCTCAATAGGGTCGCCAATCACCATGAAAGCGGTCGAGTTTATTTTAGAAAGGAGCGGGTATCATGCCGGATCACAAGGAAGAGAAAATTCGGGTTTATCGAGATCCAGCCAAAAATGAAGCGTATTTTAAAAATCGGGTCGGAATGGGAACCAGCTATGATGTAGGGGTTCGCAAGCTTAATATCTTAGATAAGGAAATACAGCTTTACTATCTGAATGGATTATCCGACACCGCTTATATTATTCATTTAATGAGAGAACTTGTTTTCATTAACAATCGGGATGAAGATGCAGATCAACTGGTAGATATTGTCGAAAACAGGCTTCTTAATGCCCAGGTTGAAAAAGTAAAAACGCTGGATGAAACAACTGACCAAGTGCTGTCCGGATTAGTTGCAGTCATTGTTGAAGGCGCAGGCTTCGCATTTATTATTGATGTCAGAAGCTATCCGGGCAGAAATCCGGAGGAACCTGATACAGAGAAGGTGGTAAGGGGAGCCAGAGACGGATTTGTTGAAAATATCGTCGTCAATACGGCTCTTCTCAGAAGGCGGATCAGGGACGAACGTCTTCGCATCAAGATGACAAAGGTCGGCGAGCGATCAAAAACGGATCTTAGTATCTGTTATATTGAAGATATTGCAGATCCAGATCTAGTTGACATCGTGGAAAAAGAAATTGCTGCCATCGATGTGGACGGGTTAACAATGGCAGACAAAACAGTAGAAGAATTTATCATTAAACAAAGCTACAATCCGTATCCGCTCGTCCGCTATACAGAAAGGCCGGATGTAGCGGCTAATCATGTACTTGAAGGCCATGTCATTATTATGGTTGATACATCACCGAGTGTGATTATCACCCCGACAACCTTGTTCCACCATGTTCAGCATGCTGAAGAATACAGGCAGGCGCCTGCAGTCGGCACCTTTTTAAGATGGGTAAGATTCTTCGGTATCATTGCATCCACTATATTTCTTCCGATCTGGTTTCTCTTTGTCCTGCAGCCGGACCTGCTTCCTGAGAATATGGATTTTATTGGCTTGAATAAGAATACACATATCCCGATCATTCTGCAAATATTCTTAGCTGATTTAGGGATCGAGTTTCTCAGAATGGCTGCCATTCATACCCCGACAGCTTTATCCACGGCGATGGGTATCATTGCCGCTGTGCTGATCGGACAAATTGCCATTGAGGTTGGCCTGTTTTCTCCAGAGGTTATTCTTTACGTTTCACTTGCAGCGATTGGAACCTTTGCCACACCTAGTTATGAATTAAGTTTGGCAAACAAAATGGGCCGTCTCACTCTCATGATACTCGTTGCTTTATTTCATGTAAAAGGGCTCGTTATCGGATTTACAGTGTTAATTATTGCCATGGCCAGCATCAAATCTCTCCAGACACCGTACTTGTGGCCGCTGATTCCCTTTAACGGCAAGGCGCTGTGGCAGGTGCTGATCCGTACAGCAAAACCTGGCGCAAAAGTAAGACCAAGTATCGTTCACCCAAGAAATCGCTTAAGACAGCCTACCAATTCATAATCGCATTGAAACTGCCTGAAGAGTATGATAATGTATGTCTTAATTATGTAGGGACAGTCCATAAAACTGTCCTTTTCACCCATAAGCGGAGAAAGAGGGAATGACATTGTTCTTACATGGCACAAGCAGACAAAATCAACATGGGCATTTAGAAATCGGAGGTGTGGACGCTCTTTATTTAGCTGAAAAATATGGCACACCTCTTTACGTATATGATGTGGCTTTAATACGTGAGCGTGCTAAAAGCTTTAAGCAGGCATTTATTACTGCAGGGCTGAAAGCACAGGTGGCATATGCGAGCAAGGCGTTCTCATCAGTTGCAATGATTCAGCTCGCTGAGGAAGAGGGACTTTCTTTAGATGTCGTGTCCGGGGGAGAGCTTTATACAGCTGTTGCTGCAGGCTTTCCGGCAGAACGCATTCACTTTCATGGGAATAACAAGGGCAGAGAAGAACTGCGGATGGCACTTGAGCATCGCATCGGCTGCATTGTGGTGGATAATTTCTATGAGATTTCGCTTTTGGAAGACCTATGTGAAGAAACGGGACACTCAATTGATGTTCTTCTTCGGATTACGCCCGGAGTAGAAGCGCATACGCATGACTACATTACAACTGGTCAAGAAGATTCAAAGTTCGGTTTCGACCTTCATAACGGACAAACTGAACGGGCGATTGAGCAAGTATTACACTCACAACATATTCAGCTACTCGGTGTCCATTGCCATATCGGTTCGCAAATTTTTGATACGGCCGGGTTTGTGTTAGCCGCAGAAAAAATATTCAAAAAACTGGACGAGTGGAGAGAATCATATTCGTTTGTATCCAAGGTGTTGAATCTTGGAGGAGGTTTTGGCATCCGTTATACGGAAGACGATGAACCGCTTCATGCAACAGAATACGTTGAAAAAATTATCGAAGCTGTGAAGGAAAATGCAGCCCGTTACGGTTTTAACATTCCGGAAATTTGGATCGAACCGGGACGTTCTCTTGTGGGAGACGCGGGTACAACCCTTTATACGGTTGGCTCTCAAAAAGAAGTGCCGGGCGTCCGCCAGTATGTGGCTGTAGACGGAGGCATGAACGACAATATTCGTCCTGCCCTTTATCAGGCTAAGTATGAAGCTGCGACAGCCAACCGTATCGGAGAAGCGCATGACAAAACGGTTTCAATTGCCGGAAAGTGCTGTGAAAGCGGCGATATGCTGATTTGGGATATTGACCTGCCGGAAGTAAAAGAAGGCGATCTTCTTGCCGTCTTTTGTACAGGCGCTTACGGGTACAGCATGGCCAACAATTACAATCGAATTCCGAGACCTGCCGTTGTATTTGTAGAAAATGGAGAGGATCACTTAGTCGTGAAGCGAGAAACATACGAGGATATTGTGAAACTTGACCTGCCCTTTAAAACGAGTGTAAAGCAATAAAAAGGCGCCGATTTCTGAAGTGCACCCCAAATTTTAGACACAGTCTAAAATTTGGAGGTGCTTTTTCTTTTGGCTAAATTTAAAAACGAAGAAAAAATCAACGCGGTCTTACGCTATATAAACGGCAACGAGAGTTTGCTTGGGATCGCAAATCATATTGGAGTGCATAAAAGGGTACTCCAATATTGGGTGAGAAAATATCAATATCACGGTGAAAAAGCGTTCTTAAAGTCATATACAAATTATCCAGTCCAATATAAACTAGACGTACTTGACTATATGAATGAACATGGGACGTCTATCTTAGAAACAGCTGCGATATTTAATTTGCCTTCTGACTCAACGCTTTGGAACTGGCAGCACGTAGTACAAACACAAGGAGCAGACGCCCTCAAAACAAAGAAAAAGGGGCGTCCGTCCATGAAAAAGAAAACAGGAAAGCAAGCACCAGCTATAGGATCAATAGAAGCATTACAGGCGGAAAACGAACGGTTGCGTATGGAGAATGAGTATTTAAAAAAGTTGAATGCCTTAGTTCAAAACAAGGAACAATCACCAAACAAGACAAAGCGCAAGTAGTCTATGATTTAAGGCATAAGTATCCGGTGAAAGCACTTCTCAGGCTCGCAGGTATCCCACGCAGCACCTACTATTACTGCGTAAAGCATTTTGATCGCCCTGATCGAGATGCCGACATAAAAAAGATGGTTCAACTTATTTTTAAAGAACATCAAGGCCGGTATGGATACCGCCGTATTCGTGATGAACTAGGTCAATCACAAGAAGGTGCAGCGCATCATGAAAGCCCTCGGACTAAAATGTATGATTCGAAAGAAGAAATATCGTTCATATAAAGGAACAATCGGCAAAGTGGCGCCTAACATTCTAGCGCGCAACTTTAAAGCTGAAAAGCCAAATGAAAAATGGGTCACGGACATGACGGAGTTCAAATTATTTGGGCAGAAGCTGTACGTATCGCCCGTATTAGATCTGTTTAATGGTGAGATCATTACCTATACGATTGGTTTAAGGCCTGTTTATTCTCTTGTTTCGGTGATGCTTGATCAGGCATTCAAGCATTTGAAAGATGGGGACAAGCCCATTATGCATTCCGACCAAGGCTGGCATTACCAAATGAAGCATTATAGGCAAGCCTTAAAAGAACGCGGGATTACACAAAGCATGTCCCGAAAAGGCAACTGTTACGATAACGCAGTGATCGAGAATTTCTTCGGCATCCTAAAGTCTGAATTTCTGTACCTAAAAGAATTTGAAAGTATCGAACACTTAAAGCAAGAACTTGAACGATATATTGACTACTACAATCAAAAACGAATAAAGGCAAAACTAAAAGGCATGAGTCCGGTACAATACCGAACTCATGCCTCAAGAACTGCCTAATGAAAACCCGTGTCTAACTTTAGGGGGTCACTTCATTTCTCGGCGCTTTTTATTATTTGAATATAGAAACAATCGCATTCCAGATAGATACGAAGAAATCAATGACTTTCTGGATGAAGTTTTTGCCCTCATCTGATTCTATGAATTTCGTAATCTTATCTTTCGCTTTATCAAGCTGGTCACCGACCTGTCCCCAGTTGATGTCAACATTTTTCATTTTATTGAATAGGGAGACAAGCTGATCCTTTTGGCTGTCTGTAAGTGTAACATTTAAATCAGAAGCTGCATTATCCACTTGTTTCTCAATGTCAGCTTTATTGTCAGGCACACCATTTTTAGCAAACTCTTCTTTGATTTTTGCAATGAGCGCAGCCGCATTTTCGTTACCGATTTTGTCTCCAAACTCTGATGTCGTAACAAGCTCTTGGTTGGCTACTTGCTTAACATCCTCCGAAATCGCTTCATCAGAGGAAACTTCATACGCCTTAATCAATCCAGTTAAAGCCGCAGTCCCGGATACTTCAAACGGTGCTGTAACATACACCTGCGCATCTTTCACACCGGCTGTCATCAGGGCATTTAAATACATTTCATCTGTAATGCCGCTGATATTATGTGTTTCAACATTCAGACCAGAGCCTTTTTTGGCAATGGTTATCGATGATGAAGAAATCGCTCTTGATCCGATTTGAGCGCTTGATATATATTTACCTAAATATTCATGTTCTTCCTTATTGGTCACAGTTACCGTTGTGGCATTATCAGGGACATTCATTTCATCAAGCACTTTTTGTTTGTCTGATTCTGACAAATCAGCACCAAGTGTTACAATGACATCTCCAACTGCGGCATCCGCGAGACTGACCTTCGGAACCATCAGCAGCAAAACGGCCGCTGCCAGCATTCCAATCCATATTTTTTTCAAAGCAGTTTGACCTCCTTCAATTTCACAAGCAGCTGAATAGAGCTGCTTTGCGAGGACCTGAATCATGATGAAAATACAGTTCCGTTAGGTTAGACGGAATAAAAGAGATCCAGGTTTCATTTTTATTTTTTGTAAAGCCGGGAGATTCGTTTTCCCCAGAAAGGTGTGGTATAATAGCCGCGACAAGGAGAGACAGGCTATAACCTATCATACATAATCTCCTTTGAAAATTAAAATAAAGAAAGTAGGCATACAATTGAAAACAGGTTACTTTTTATTAGAAGATGGTAACAAAATTGAATTTGAACTATATCCTGAAGCTGCACCGGGTACTGTCGCAAACTTTGAAAAGCTTGCGAACGAGGGCTTTTATGACGGGCTTACATTCCACCGAGTGATTCCAGGCTTCGTGAGCCAAGGCGGCTGCCCTCACGGAACTGGCACAGGCGGTCCGGGATACACAATCAAATGTGAAACAGAAGGAAATCCGCATACACATGAAGCGGGCGCACTTTCTATGGCACACGCCGGAAAAGACACTGGCGGCAGCCAATTTTTCATCGTTCATGAGCCGCAGCCTCATTTGAACGGTGTTCACACTGTATTCGGAAAAGTAACAAGCGGACTAGAATTCGCGAAAAACATGTCTAACGGCGACGTCATGAAAGAAGTTCGTGTAGAAGGCTAATCGGCAGACGAAAAGCTTCCTCGTATCGGGGAAGCTTTTTTATTTTAAAAAATATACCCATAAAAACCCCCCTAGTGCTGAAGGCGGTTAATAAACAGGCATGTATTAGATTAAAGTGAGACTTTGTGGCGGGTGTTTCCTCGTCTTTTCGCTTGATGATAAAATGAGATGAAGATGTCCCGTATTCAAGCCGCCGGAACCAAACCACAGACACAGTTAATGGCCTGAATCATAAAACTGCCCCCTGCACTGTGCTGTTATAGAATAATCAATCACACCATGCATATTATTCTATTTTTTTATATATAGAGTCAGAGTCGATAAGCACGCAAACTGATTTGTAAAAACATTTATCTTTGATTCTTTAAGCTTTGCATTTTTTAGCCAGTCATGGGGTATTCGTTCAAATTCAAACTGGAAAAATCAGCTTATTATGTCGATTTCATATGTAGAATTAAGAAAACTTTAAAGTTAAATGGTTCATTGAAAATGGGATTTTGTAGTAAAATAATCAAAACAAATGTGATGTTATGAAAAGGAGCTCGGCGTTATGAACAATAAAGGCTGTATAAAATGCGGAAGTACTGAAGCGGGACAAAAAGAAATCGCCACAACCGGCACGGGATTATCGAAATTGTTTGACGTGCAGCATAATCGTTTTCTCGTGGTGTACTGTAAGAATTGCGGATATTCAGAGTTGTATAACAAAGAATCCTCAACAGCCGGCAACATATTGGATTTGTTTTTTGGAGGCTAATGGCTTCAATGATTTTAAAAATATGATGGAGGAAAACGGGATGCCAGATTTGCACATTGGAATTGGCTGCCGCCAACATTCCAGTAACTTCAGCAGGCTGCCCGTAAACCTCATGATAGATATATGATCTAAAGATTTAGCATACGAATACTCTCTTTCTTCTAAACCTATCGCTTCTGAATTATGCAATACTTTTCGGACTCCCCTGTGTACCAATTTCCCGAGCGGCATTTGATGCAGGACTGGTTGTGGTTGACAAGAAAAAGATAGGCATGATTTGAGTAGAAGATGAAGATTAATAGAGCGTGTAAAATCATGTCAATGATCCTGATGGGATTTCTTTGTGATTCGTGATAACATAAATGGAAGATCGTTGATTATTGGAGGAAATCAGTTGAAATCAGAAAATGTTTCAAAGAAAAAAACAATATTAGAATGGGCAAAAGCAATTGTAATTGCTGTCGTTCTCGCTTTGCTCATCCGCCATTTTATTTTTGCGCCGTATGTCGTTGATGGAGACTCTATGTATCCTACACTTCATGACCGTGAAAGGGTTTTTGTCAATATGACAGTCAAATACATCGGCGAGTTTGATAGAGGAGACATCGTTGTATTAAACGGGGAGGATGTCCACTATGTCAAACGGATTATCGGCCTGCCTGGAGATAGGGTTGAAATGAAGAACGACCAGCTTTATATTAACGGGAAAAAGGTGGCCGAGCCTTATTTGGCACCCAATAAAAAGAGGGCGAAGCAGGACGGTTATGACCATTTGACCGATGATTTCGGCCCGGTTAAAGTGCCTGATGACAAGTATTTTGTGATGGGTGACAACCGGCGGAACTCAATGGACAGCCGAAACGGGCTAGGCCTCTTCACGAAAAAACAAATTGCGGGCAAGTCTAAGTTTGTTTTCTACCCGTTTAATGAAATGCGCAAAACAAATTAGGATCTAGCAGTTTCCTGAACAGGAGGCTGCTTTTTTTATTTCTTTTTTCGTTCATCCCCCAAAACCAGAACATAAATTCGTATAACTATAGAAAAGAATTTTTTGCAGAAATGTGAAACATATTCCCGTTATGCATCGTTATATTGATAATTTACGAGAATTTACGGTTTTTTATTCATGAAAAAAAGGAATAACTCATATGAATGAATAGATTCATATTGGCTGGAGGTTTAAAAATGGGAAGAATAAAAACCAAGATTACCATTCTGTTAGTGCTTTTGCTTTTACTTGCAGGCGGTTATATGTACATAAAAGATGTTGAACTGAAGGATGTTCCGACAGCAATTGGACAAACCTTGTCCTCGGAAGAAGAGGAATACACCATCCAGGAATATAAAGTGACGGAAATTGACGGCTCAGAGTATCATGGAGAAGCAGAAAACGGCACAAAAATCATCTTCAACGGAAAAAAATTAAATCAGGATTTGTCCGATATAAAAGAAGGCGACAAGATAAAGGCATACTTCAGCAAATCAAAGCGGATCGATGGTTTAATCAAGGTTGCCAAAGTAAATGATTAACAAAACATCACCTTTCGGATTGAAGGGGGATGTTTTGTTTTTCTCAAATTGTAAGTTTATTTCATTGCGTACTTTAAGAAGGATCGCTATAATAGCCAATAAGGACAAATGAATAAAGATTGTATCCTTCGGGGCAGGGTGGAAATCCCGACCGGCGGTAGTAAAGCGAATTCGCTTTAGAGCCCGTGACCCGTGTGCATAAGCGTGCGGTGGATTCAGTTTAAGCTGAAGCCGACAGTGAAAGTCTGGATGGGAGAAGGATGATGTGCCGCTATGCAATTGTATCAAAAATGCATAGTGTTATTTCCTATTGCGTAAAATACCTAAAGCCCCGGTTTTTTTAAAATTCGGGGCCTTTTTTGACGGTAAATAACAAAAGAGGGGAGGGAAACAAATGGAAGAGTATTATATGAAGCTGGCATTAGATCTTGCGCAGCAGGGCGAAGGGCAGACCGAATCTAATCCGCTCGTCGGCGCTGTTGTGGTTAAAGACGGACAAATTGTCGGAATGGGCGCCCATTTAAAATATGGCGAAGCACATGCAGAAGTTCATGCCATTCATATGGCCGGATTCCATACAAAGGGTGCAGATATTTACGTTACACTCGAACCGTGCAGCCATTATGGAAAAACACCGCCATGTGCAGAACTCATTATCAACTCTGGCATCAAAAGAGTGTTCGTGGCGATGAGAGATCCTAACCCGCTTGTGGCTGGAAGAGGGATCAGCATGATTGAAAAAGCCGGTATTGAAGTAAAGGTAGGTATCCTAGCTGACCAGGCGGAGAAGCTGAATGAAAAATTTCTGCACTTCATGAGGACAGGCCTCCCTTACGTCACACTAAAAGCTGCCGCGAGCCTTGACGGAAAGACAGCTACCAGCACGGGCGACAGCAAATGGATCACGTCAGAGGCTGCAAGACAGGATGCTCAGCAATACAGGAAAACACACCAGAGCATTTTAGTCGGAGTTGGCACTGTAATAGCTGACAATCCGAGTTTAACTTGCAGGCTGCCGGGTGTGACAAAACAGCCGGTTCGGGTGATACTTGATACCGCACTCTCGATCCCTGAGGACACTCAAGTGATTTGCGATCAAGCAGCGCCGACATGGATTATTACAACAGCGCGTGCAGACGAAGAAAAGAAAAAACGGCTTTCAGCTTTCGGTGTGAACATATTTACACTTGAAACTGAGCGCATTCAAGTTTCCGATGTTTTGAAAATCCTTGCGGAAGAAGGCATTATGTCGGTGTACGTGGAAGGCGGTTCAGCTGTTCACGGAAGCTTTGTCAAAGAAGGCTGTTTTCAAGAAATCATCTTCTATTTTGCCCCTAAACTAATCGGAGGAACGCATTCTCCCAGCTTAATCTCCGGTGAAGGTTTTCAATCTATGAAAGATGTCCCCTTATTACAATTCACTGATATAACCCAAATTGGCCGTGATATCAAACTAACGGCAAAACCGATAAACGAGTAGGATGGTGACCATGTTTACAGGAATTATTGAAGAAACAGGCACAATCGAATCCATGAAAAAAGCAGGGCATTCAATGGCCTTAACAATCAAATGCTCAAAGATTTTAGTGGATGTTCATCTGGGAGATAGCATTGCAGTGAACGGCATTTGTCTAACTGTCACTGATTTTACAAACAATCAATTCACAGTGGATGTTATGCCCGAAACAGTCAAAGCTACGTCACTAAATGAATTATCAAAAGGGAGCAAAGTAAATCTGGAAAGAGCGATGGCGGCAAACGGCCGTTTCGGAGGCCATTTCGTCTCAGGCCATGTCGACGGAACTGCTGAAATCACACGAATTGAAGAGAAAAGCAACGCTGTTTACTATGATGTAAAGATGGACCCGTCTTTAACAAAAACACTGGTTTTAAAGGGATCAATTACCGTGGACGGCGTGAGCTTAACCATATTCGGGCTGACAGAAGACACAGTGACAATTTCTTTAATACCGCATACGATCAGCGAAACGACTTTTTCAGAAAAAAAGATTGGCTCTAAAGTGAATATCGAATGCGATATGATCGGAAAATATATGTATCGATTTTTGCATAAAGCCAATGAAAATAAGACCCAACAATCCATAACAAAAGCCTTCTTAAGTGAAAACGGCTTTTAGAGAGGAAGATATGCATGTTTCATCCGATAGAAGAAGCACTAGACGCTTTAAAAAAAGGCGAAGTCATCATAGTTGTAGATGATGAAGACAGAGAAAATGAAGGAGACTTCGTGGCTCTTGCCGAGCATGCAACTCCAGAAGTGATTAACTTTATGGCGACACACGGAAGAGGGCTGATCTGCACGCCGCTCAGTGAGGAAATCGCAGACAAGCTTGATCTTCACCCTATGGTTGAGCATAATACAGATTCTCACCATACTGCATTTACGGTAAGCATTGACCACCGTAAAACGAGAACGGGCATCAGCGCTCAAGAAAGATCCTTTACCGTTCAAGCATTGCTGGACAGCAAATCTGTGCCGTCTGATTTTCAGCGTCCCGGACACATTTTTCCGCTGATTGCGAAAAAAGGAGGTGTCCTGAAAAGAGCGGGTCATACAGAAGCTGCTGTTGATCTTGCCGAAGCCTGCGGATCTCAAGGAGCGGGCGTCATTTGTGAAATTATGAATGAAGACGGAACGATGGCAAGAGTGCCTGAGCTCATTGAAATTGCGAAAAAGCATCAATTAAAAATGATCACCATTAAAGATTTGATTCAATACCGTTACAATCTAACAACACTTGTCGAGCGTGAAGTCGACATTACGCTGCCTACTGATTTTGGCACATTCAAGGTTTACGGATATACAAATGAGGTAGACGGAAAAGAGCATGTCGCATTTGTGATGGGAGATGTGCCGTTCGGTGAAGAACCGGTGTTGGTCCGGGTGCATTCAGAATGTCTCACAGGTGACGTGTTTGGATCTCATCGCTGTGACTGCGGCCCGCAGCTGCACGCCGCGCTGACGCAAATTGCCGAAGAAGGCCGGGGAGTGCTCTTGTATTTGCGCCAAGAAGGCCGAGGCATCGGTTTAATCAATAAATTAAAAGCTTATAAGCTTCAGGAACAAGGCTATGACACCGTAGAAGCCAATGAGGAGCTTGGATTCTTGCCTGACCTTCGCAACTATGGCATCGGTGCTCAAATGTTACGCGACCTCGGTGTGCAGAATATGAAGCTTTTGACGAATAACCCGCGAAAAATTGCCGGCCTTGAAGGTTATGGCCTCAGCATTTCAGAAAGAGTGCCTCTTCAAATGGAGGCAAAAGAGCACAATAAAAAATATTTACAAACCAAAATGAACAAGCTGGGTCATTTACTTCATTTCTAATCACAAATATCACAAAAAAGGATGGGAATCATATGAATATCATACAAGGAAATTTAGTTGGTACAGGTCTTAAAATTGGAATCGTAGTAGGAAGATTTAATGATTTTATTACAAGCAAGCTGCTGAGCGGTGCGGAAGATGCGTTGCTCAGACACGGCGTAGACACAAATGATATCGATGTGGCTTGGGTGCCAGGCGCATTTGAAATACCGTTTGCTGCGAAAAAAATGGCGGAATCAAAAAAATATGACGCTATTATCACACTGGGTACTGTCATCAGAGGCGCGACGACACATTACGATTATGTCTGCAATGAAGCTGCAAAGGGCATCGCGCAAGCAGCAAACACTACGGGTGTACCTGTTATCTTTGGAATTGTGACAACTGAAAACATCGAACAGGCGATCGAGCGTGCCGGCACAAAAGCGGGCAATAAAGGTGTAGATTGTGCTGTTTCTGCCATAGAAATGGCAAATTTAAACCGTTCATTTGAATAATTTGCTGAAAACAGTTTAAAAATATGGCGAAAATGATATAATGTGAGAAAACGGATCACCTATTCGTATCCGTTAATAGCAGACTGGACATTTTGGATATAGAGGGGTTTTTATGTTAATTCGTTATAAAAAATCGTTTGAAAAGATTGCGATGGGACTTCTTTCGTTCATGCCGAATGAAAAAGATCTTAAGCAGCTTCAGCAGACAATTAAGGACTACGAAACGGATACAGACCGCCAGCTCTTTCTTTGGAAAGAGGACGAGGATATTGTCGGAGCAATCGGAGTTGAAAAAAAGGATTCTAAGGTAGAGATCCGGCATATCAGTGTGAATCCTTCTCATCGCCATCAAGGAATCGGAAAACAGATGATGGATGCTTTAAAGCATTTATTTAAAACGCAGGTACTGGTTCCAAATGAATTAACGCAGAGCTTTTTCGAACGTTGTCAAGGTCAGCAGGATCAAGACATTTCATACAATAATTAAGCAGAGGCTGAAATCAGCCTCTGCTTTTTTTTCTCCGTTCTATTTCTTTTTCACGTTCAAGGATGACGTCAGTCCGATCCCGCAAACGGTGCTTGTCGATAAGAAACGTATCGGTGAGTGTGCTGGGCTGCCCCCATGTGTACTTTTTTTTCTTGCATTCAGTTCGGCATGCTTCCTCCAGCTTCTCATCTTTGATCGGCAGCATAATGCTTTTATAGGAAGCGCCTGTTTCGATTTGTTCGTAAACCGACTGTATAAGTTCGAGTAAGCGGCTATGATCAAGCCCCAAGCCTTCGACCGCTTGTTTTTCCGCTCGAAGAATCCGGATGCTGTTCGCCATCAGTCTTTTTGCCCCGGCTGTATTCTGCCTTCTGTGATGATACAAAGCAACCGCGAGCTGTATAAAACCGACCCAATAAACTTTTCGATTATTTGGCGGATCTTCCTTCCAATATTCTTCTAATATTTCATGGCATTCAAAGTAATCCCGTGTCGCGTGAAATTCAACGAGATAATCGATATAAGCTTTTGGATACAAGATGCTTCCTCCTTTAATCTGCCTTTAGTGTAACACAGGAAGGAGCAAAGGAAAAAAGAACGCTTAGTCCGGTTTTGAAAGGGGAACTGCCGCTAAGACTTTTTTCTCCCGCCTCCTTTGTTATAGTCAGAGCGAACTCTTTTTTTGTTTTGAATATTCTGTACAAATGCTTTAAAACACGAAATGAAATAGTATTGGACGAGAGCTTTTTGGTGGCTTATACTAAAGGGTAGCCAGTTTATCCGGCAATGAGAGTGATACTTGAAAATGGTGAGATGATGGAAGAATATCAAGTAAAAATTGATACGTTTGAGGGCCCATTGGACCTGCTGCTTCATTTAATCAATCGTCTTGAAATTGACATATATGATATACCTGTGGCGAAGATCACTGAACAATATTTATTATATGTACATACGATGCGTGTGCTTGAGCTCGATATTGCTAGCGAGTATTTGGTCATGGCTGCCACGCTGCTCAGCATTAAAAGCAGAATGCTGCTCCCGAAGCAAGAGGAGGAGCTTTTTGAAGATGAATTACTTGAAGAAGAAGATCCACGGGAAGAATTGATTGAAAAGCTGATCGAGTATAGAAAATATAAAGATGCGGCGAAGGATTTAAAAGAACGGGAAGAAGAAAGACAAAAATCGTTCACAAAACCGCCGAGTGATTTGAGCGAATATGCAAAAGAAGTAAAACAGTCTGAGCAAAAGCTCTCTGTCACGGTCTATGATATGATCGGGGCTTTTCAAAAAGTGCTGAAGCGCCAAAAAATAACTAGGCCGATGGCAACAACAATTACCAGACAAGAAATACCAATTGAAGACAGAATGAACGAAATCGTGCACAGCCTGAAATCAAGAGGAACGAGAATTAACTTTATGGACCTGTTTCCGTATGAGCAAAAAGACCATTTAGTTGTGACTTTTCTAGCTGTTCTCGAGCTGATGAAAAATCAGCTGGTGCTCATTGAACAGGAGCGTAATTTTTCAGATATTTACATTGTGGGGAGTGAATCCATTCATGGGGCTTGATATCGTGAATTGGAAAGCTATAGTGGAGGCCCTTCTTTATGCGGCTGGCGATGAAGGGCTCACAAAAAAGCAGCTGTTAACAGTGCTTGAAATCGAAGAGCCAGAACTGAATACCATCATGGCGGATGTAGCGGACGAATACCGCGGGGATACAAGAGGCATTGAACTTATTGAATATGCAGATACGTACATGCTCTCTACCAAAAAAGATTTTGCGCCATACTTGAAAAAACTGATTGAAGTGCCATCAAAGGGCCTGTCTCAAGCATCTTTGGAAGTGTTGGCTATTGTTTCATATAAACAGCCGATTACGAGAGCAGAAATTGAAGAAATCAGAGGTGTGAAATCAGAGCGTATTTTACACAGCCTTGTCGCGAAGGCGCTATTGTGTGAGGTCGGACGGGCTGACGGCCCTGGACGGGCTATTTTATACGGCACAACGCCGACTTTTCTTGAACAATTTGGTCTGAAAACGCTGGACGAGCTTCCGCCGCTGCCTGAAAATGCGGAAGAAGACGTTCCTCAAGAAGAAGCAGATTTATTTTTTGAAAACTTTAACCAAACCTTCGAAGATATAAAATAGAAGTTTAATGAATCGCGCTTTTTCATCATCATAAGATATAAGGAAGAAGCTATCATGAAAGAAGCAAAATGTGAGAGACAAAGACATGAGGGGAAGATACCAAACGAAATGGGACATTCGATTGTGCGAGCGCAGACTCAAAAAACAGGCGAATTCTTATCAATGGTTGTCAATACCGTTAACGATTACCTAAATCAAACGACGCTGGAGTCCTTACAGGCTGAATTGCCTACTGAGAAAGGGTATTGCTGTGATGTGCTGAGCACTCTGAGAAGAATGACAGTATTTTGTGAAGGAGGCGCAGAAGCGTGCCGCCGTCTCCTGATGCAGGAGCCTTTTCAGGAAGCCAGGGCGGAAAAAACACTTTATAATGTATATCACCAATGCATTGAAGAGTTCTTTATGCCGAAAAAAGACACGTGGTGTGAAAATAGCCGGGCATCTTATACCGGGGTCAGCGCAATTGAGTTTTACCATGCTGTTCCTGCATCCCTTGAGCAATTATTATTGCCGCTGAGCGCAGCCTTTCTGAAGATGAGGGAAGAGCTGGCTCATTACGAGGCGTCCGGATCAAGCATGGCGCCAATCAGATAATTTTTACTCTCCCTTTTTCAGGGAGAGTTTTTTTATGTTTGCCTGCAGATCCATATTTGTTATTCATAACTGGTGGACATGCGCATAAACTTGTACAAACCACCACAAGGACGTGAGAGCAAACATGCGCATTTTCAAAAAAACAGTATTTATGGTCATGATTTTATTTCTGATTGCAAATGTAAATGTGAACACAGCACATGCTGCTATAGATGTCAGTGCAAAAAGCGCGATCGTTATTGACGGAGCGTCAGGCAGAGTGTTATTTGCCAAAGATGAGCATCAGAAAAGGCGGATTGCAAGCATCACAAAAATCATGACGGCCGTTCTCGCCATCGAATCAGGCAAAATGGATGAAACGGTGACGGTTTCGTCAAATGCTGTCAGAACAGAAGGCTCTGCCATTTATTTAACAGAAGGTCAAAAAGTGAAATTAAAAGATCTTGTGTATGGCCTCATGCTGAGATCAGGAAACGACGCCGCTGTCGCAATTGCTGAACATGTCGGTGGAAGCCTCGATGGATTTGTTTATATGATGAATCAAAAAGCCGAGCAGCTTGGCATGGAGAATACCCGTTTTCAAAACCCGCATGGATTGGACGACCATGAAAATCATTACTCAACAGCTTATGACATGGCCATATTAACCAAATACGCTATGAAGCTGAAAGACTATCAAAAGATTTCCGGCACGAAAATATACAAAGCAGAATCGATGGAAAGCGTCTGGAAAAACAAAAATAAACTGCTGACTATGCTTTATCGATACAGTACAGGAGGAAAAACAGGCTATACAAAACTTGCAAAACGGACACTGGTCTCAACGGCTTCAAAGGACGGCATAGATCTGATAGCTGTCACCATAAATGACCCTAACGATTGGGATGATCATATGAAGATGTTTAACTATGTATTTGATCATTATCAAACCTATTTAATTGCGAAAAAAGGGGACATTCCAAAGCTGAAAGGCACATTTTATGAATCGAAGGCATTTATCAAACGTGACATCACCTATTTGCTAACCGAAGAGGAAAAAGAAGATGTCAACATTCAAACCACGCTCCTTAAGCCGAAGAAAACATGGGAAAAAGACGCCTCAAAAATTCCCGACATCGTAGGGCATATGAAGATCATGTTCAACGATGAAACCATCGCAAAAGTGCCGATCTACTATGAAAATGAACGACATCAAAAACCGAAGAAACGATTTTTTGAAACGTTTAAATCAATCTTTTTGAATGCGGCTGGCGGGGCAAAATGGTCAATATAATTTGGGTCAGCTTAACTGTGATCGGACTTGTTTTTGCGATGTGCAACGGAACTCTGCAAGATGTAAATGAAGCCGTATTTAAGGGTGCAAAGGAAGCCGTTACAATTTCATTCGGACTGATGAGCGTACTTGTTTTCTGGCTCGGTTTAATGAAAATAGCCGAGCAGTCAGGGCTTTTGGATATTTTCAGCCGGATGTGCAGGCCTTTTATATCTAAGCTGTTCCCTGATATACCGCCGGATCACCCGGCAATGGGCTACATTTTATCTAATCTCATGGCGAACTTCTTCGGTCTCGGGAATGCAGCAACTCCGCTTGGCATTAAAGCAATGGAGCAAATGAAAAAGCTAAATGGGAACCGAACGGAAGCAAGCCGGTCGATGATTACTTTTTTAGCGGTGAATACGTCCTGCATCACCCTCATTCCGACAACCGTAATCGCTGTTCGAATGGCTTATTCCTCCAAAACGCCGACGGATATCGTCGGACCTAGTATTTTAGCGACACTTATTTCCGGAATCGGCGCCATTATCATTGACCGGTATTTTTATTACCGCCGCAAAAAGAAGGGAAGGTGAGCGGATGGAAATCATCAACTGGCTGTCTTTAGCCATGATTCCGATCATAATTGCCGGAATTCTTCTTTATGGAACTATTAAAAAGGTTCCCACATATGAATCGTTCGTCGAAGGCGGAAAAGAAGGGATAGAAATCGCTTTTTCCATTATCCCCTACTTAGTCGGAATGCTTGTCGCCATAACTGTTTTCAGATCATCAGGCGCGCTTGATTTTATAATGGACCTTTTAAAACCAGTTTTCTCTGCTATCGGCATCCCCGCTGAGGTAGTGCCGCTTGCGCTGATCCGTCCGATCTCCGGTACGGCTGCACTTGGCATGACGACAGACTTAATTGCAGTATACGGACCTGATTCCTTTATCGGCAGGCTGGCTTCGGTCATGCAGGGGTCAACAGATACAACGCTTTACGTACTGACTGTGTATTTCGGAGCGGTCGGCATTAAAAAAATGGGTGATGCATTAAAGGTGGGACTTCTTGCAGATTTAATCGGCGTAGTTGCATCTATCATCATCGTTACGTTATTATTTGGGAGCGCCTGAAAACGGCGTTTTTTTTAGATTTGGCATAGGAATTTGAAAAAGCTTGTTTGTTAGGGTTGAAAAAAGTAAGATAATACTTGAGGTGAAAGACATGGAAAGACTGCAAAAAGTGATTGCTCATGCCGGAGTTGCATCGCGCAGAAAGGCAGAAGAGCTGATTAAAGAAGGAAAAGTAAAGGTGAATGGCAAAGTAGTAACAGAGCTTGGTGTAAAAGTTACCGGTTCTGATCAGATTGAGGTAAACGGGTTAAAGGTTGAACGTGAAGAGCCGGTTTACTTTCTCTTATATAAACCAAGAGGCGTTATCTCTGCAGCCCAAGATGACAAAGGGCGCAAAGTCGTGACGGACTTTTTTAAAGAAGTCCCGCAGCGCATTTACCCGATTGGGCGTCTGGATTATGATACGAGCGGTCTTTTGCTTTTAACCAATGACGGCGAGTTTGCCAATAAGCTGATGCACCCTAAGTATGAAATCAACAAAACATACGTGGCGAAGGTGAAAGGGATCCCGCCTAAAGAGCTGCTCAGAAAGCTGGAGCGCGGCATCAGGCTTGAAGAAGGCAAAACGGCGCCTGCGAAAGCGAAGCTGCTGTCTTTGGATAAGAAGAAGCAAACAAGCATTATTCAGCTGACGATTCATGAAGGACGCAACAGACAGGTGCGCCGGATGTTCGAAGCGATCGGGCATGAGGTAATCAAGCTGAAGCGTGAAGAATACGCGTTTTTAAACCTGCGAGGCTTGCACACGGGAGATGCCAGAGAGCTAACACCGCATGAAGTCAAAAGGCTCAGAGCGCTGGCGGATCATGGTAAAAACGCTTTCTAAATTTCACATAACCTTCAAAAAGTAAGAAATGTGAAATGAACGTGCAATGATATAATTGAATGGATCTGCAATAGGGGAAGGGGGCAGTGGACAATGAAGAAAAAAAGGCGTTTATTCATTCGGACCGGCATCCTTCTCGTTTTAATCTGTGCACTTGGCTATACCATTTACAACGCTGTATTTGCCGGTAAAGAGAGTATATCCGAAGGGTCCGATGCACCTAATTTTGTCCTTGAAGATACGAATGGGGAACGTATCAAGCTGAGTGACTTAAAAGGAAAAGGTGTTTTTTTGAACTTCTGGGGTACATGGTGTGAACCGTGCAAAAAAGAATTCCCTTATATGGCGAACCAATATAAGCATTTTAAAGATCAAGGTGTTGAAATTGTCGCGGTAAATGTTGGGGAGTCAAAGATAGCAGTACATAATTTTATGAAATCCTACGGAGTCAATTTCCCGGTTGTTCTGGATACAGATCGCCAAGTGCTTGATGCCTATGACGTATCTCCGCTTCCGACAACCTTTTTAATCAATCCGGAAGGAAAAGTTGTCAAGGTGGTGACCGGCACTATGACAGAAAGCATGATACATGACTATATGAATCTAATAAAACCCGGAGAGACTTCGGGATGAAACAAGTCAAATGTGAATGCGGACATGTAAACCCGGTCGGAACCGTTCTATGTGAATCGTGCGGCAGAGCTCTCCAAGAAACTCAGCCTCCGCTTGCTGATATGAGATATGACGGAAGTGCAAGACGTTCACAAACCTATAACAAAACGATCATCGATAAAATTTGGAATTTCTTTTCTTCGGTTAAGGTGGGAATTTGGCTTATCGTCATAACCCTTGCCGCATCAGCGTTCGGCACCATTTTTCCCCAAGAAGCTTATTTGCCTCCGGGCGCACAGGCTGATACTTATTACAAAGAGCAGTACGGTACGTTCGGCCAGCTTTATTATTTGCTCGGGTTTCACCATTTATATGGATCTTGGTGGTATTTGCTGCTCATTGCATCGATCGGCATTTCACTTGTGATTTGCAGCCTTGACCGGGTCATTCCATTGTATAGAGCGTTAAAAAACCAAGGTGTCAGAAGGAGTCCTGCTTTTTTAAGAAGGCAGCGCTTGTTCAGTGAAACGGATACTGTACTGGACGGGGAAGCAAAAGAAAAGATTGCTGCTCTCTTAAAGAAAAAGCATTATAGGATCAGAGAAAAAGAGGGCAGTCTTCTTGCCGAAAAAGGGCGTTTTTCACGCTGGGGCCCGTATGTCAACCACATTGGATTGATTATCTTTCTGATAGGTGCGATGCTGAGATTTGTTCCTGGCATGTACGTCGATGAAACGCTTTGGGTCAGAGAAGGCGAAACTGCAGCAATTCCGGGAACAGAAGGAAAATATTATTTGAAAAACAATCAATTCAGCGTAGAGACCTATAACAGCAAAACAGAAAAAAAGGTATTCGCAGATGCCATTGACAGAGTCGGGGACGGCAGAGTTGCAAAGAACTTCCAAACAGATGCCGTACTCTACAAGAGAGAAGGAAAAATTGTTTATGGCGAGAAACCAAAGCTGAAAAAAGTAACAGAAAAGGACATTCGTGTCAATCAGCCACTGCGTTTTGATTCCTTTTCCGTTTACCAGGTGGATTATAAAGAGAATCAGCTTGATCAGATGGTGTTCCAACTAATAGATAAAAAAACCAAAAAATCCTTTGGGAGCTTGAAGATCAACCTTCTGGATCCAGATTCGGTTTATGATCTTGGTAACGGTTACAAAGTTGAAGTTGCCAGCTATCTGCCAGATTTCTATTTTAATCAGGATGGTGAGCCGAGTACAAAAACAAAAATCCCTAACAACCCGGCTTTTGTTTTTAATATCATAACGCCGGACAAACCGAAGGGTGAAAAAAGCTTTGTTGCCATCCAAGAAACAATCGAAGGCTCAGGCAGCAATAAATACAAGCTGAAATTTGACCATGTCGAGACGAAAAACATTACCGGACTCACAGTCAGAAAGGATTTGACGCTCTGGGTGCTTGCCGTCGGCGGAGCCATTTTTATGATCGGTGTCATTCAAGGTATGTACTGGCAGCACCGAAGAATCTGGCTGCACTCGCAGGATGGCACAGTCATGGTGGCGGGGCATACGAATAAAAACTGGTATGGCCTGAAGAAGGATTTAGTCTTTGTATTGGCTGATTCGGGATTGACTGAACCGGAGGACCAAAAAGAATTAATCAAAACACAGAAATAGGCGAAAAGGGAGTGATGTCATGGCAGAGCTGAGCGGAAATTTTCTTTATGCGGCCTTTCTTGTGTATTTAATTGCTGTCCCGATTTTCGGCGGGGCCATACGCGGAAATAAAGATAAAAAGGGCAAGCCAAACCGATGGGCCAACATAGGAATGACCCTTTCTATTATTGGTTTTCTCTGCCACTTGGGATATTTCATCACAAGGTGGGCTGCCAGCGGCCATGCGCCTGTCAGCAATATGTTTGAATTCACCACTGCCTTTGGCATGATGCTTGTTTTGGCGTTTATTATTTTATATTTTATCTATAGATTGCCTTCGTTGGGCCTGTTTACGCTGTCAATCGCTTTATTGCTGATCGCGTATGCAAGCATGTTTCCGACGGATATCTCACCCTTAATTCCGTCACTGCAGAGCAATTGGCTGTATATTCACGTAACAACAGCCGCGCTTGGGCAAGCTATACTTGCCATCAGCTTCGTCGCAGGTGTCATCTTTTTATTGAAGCACGTAGACCAGACAAAACCAAGCAAAAAAACGTTCTGGCTTGAAGCGATTATGTTTATCCTGGTCACAACTGTCGCCTTTATTGCGATCACATCAGCTTTTCGTATCGCAGGCTATGAAGCGGAGTTTAACTGGGTGGATAAAAGTAAAGAAAAAAGCGTGATGGTGTACGAAATGCCTGCGCTTGTCGGCCCGCATCAGGGGGAGCTTTTGACCGAGGGGAGAATGGAGCCGCTTACTGAGCTTCCTGCCCTTTTCTCAGGGAGAAAGGTAAACACAGTGATTTGGTCATTTGGAGCAGGGCTTGTTTTGTATGGCGCGCTTCGTCTGATCATCAGAAAAAGAATCAGCGCTCTGTTACATCCGCTTGTAAAAAACGTCAATCTTGATCTGGTGGATGAGGTTGGGTACAGGGCCGTTTCCATCGGGTTTCCAATCTTTACGCTCGGCGCGCTGATCTTTGCGATGATTTGGGCTCAGCTCGCGTGGACCAGATTTTGGGGCTGGGACCCGAAGGAAGTATGGGCGCTGATCACGTTTTTGTTCTATGCCGCTTACTTGCACTTAAGACTGTCAAGAGGCTGGCACGGTGAGAAGTCAGCATGGCTGGCCGTAATCGGTTTTGCTATTATTATGTTTAATTTAATATTCGTAAATCTAGTGCTTGCCGGACTTCATTCTTATGCATAGTCCTTAGAAAGCGACACAGTTCTCAAACTTTCTCATGATTTGATAAAATGAAAGTAACAGAAGGAAAGCAGGGGGAAGACGATGGACCAAACGAACGAAACCAAAATATTAGTAGTTGATGACGAAGCCAGAATTCGCCGCCTTTTAAGAATGTACCTTGAACGTGAAAATTATGTCATAGACGAAGCGGAAAATGGTGATGAAGCCATTGCCAAAGGGCTTGAAGCCAATTATGACTTAATTTTGCTTGATCTGATGATGCCGGGGACTGACGGAATTGAAGTGTGCCGGCAAGTTCGGGAGAAAAAAGCGACACCTATCATCATGCTGACTGCAAAAGGAGAAGAAGCAAACCGGGTGCAGGGATTTGAAGCGGGAACAGATGATTATATTGTCAAGCCGTTCAGCCCGAGAGAAGTCGTGCTGCGGGTAAAAGCCCTTTTGAGAAGAGCATCCCAAACCTCTTATTTGAATGCCAATACACCGACGAAAAATGTACTCGTGTTTTCACATCTGTCCATTGACCATGATGCCCATCGCGTAATGGCTGATGGAACAGAAGTAAGCCTGACGCCGAAAGAGTATGAACTTTTATACTTCTTAGCGAAAACACCTGACAAAGTGTATGATCGGGAAAAGCTTCTGAAAGAAGTGTGGCAATATGAGTTTTTTGGTGATCTGCGGACAGTAGACACTCACGTCAAACGCCTGAGAGAGAAGCTGAACAAGGTATCTCCGGAAGCTGCGAAAAAAATTGTCACCGTATGGGGTGTAGGCTATAAATTTGAGGTAGGCGCTGAATGAAATTTTGGAAAAGCGTAGTAGGCAAGCTGTGGTTTACGATCCTTTCGCTTGTGTTGATCGTATTGTTCATTTTAACGGTTCTTTTGCTGGAATTTATTGAGAATTATCATGTGGAAGAAGCCGAGAATGATTTAACACAGCTTGCGAATAAAGTTGCTGTCATCCTAGAAAATCACGAGGACCAGGCACTGGCAAGATCAATCACTTGGGAGCTCGCTGATAACTTAACAAGCATTGCCATTATTCAGGATGAGAAAAAGCACTGGTATTCCCCGAACGATAAAAATCGGCTGTCGTCCATTACGGTTGAGCAAATACAGCATGACAAAGACTTGAATAAAGCTCTCCAAGACCATAAAAAAGTAAGCAAAAGAACGGAGCTGAGCAATACAGACACGGATAATGAACGTCTGATTGTAGGTGTCCCGTATGAAAAAGACGGAAAGAAAGGCATGGTCTTTTTATCTCAGTCTTTGCTTGCCGTTAAAGATACAACAAAGCACACGACCCGCTATATTTTCCTGGCCGCGGGAATTGCAATTGTACTGACCACATTTTTTGCTTTCTTCTTATCAAGCAGGGTCACGTATCCGCTCCGAAAAATGAGAGAAGGCGCACAGGATTTGGCTAAGGGCAAGTTCGATACAAAAATCCCGATTTTAACTCAGGATGAAATCGGTGAACTGGCAACCGCTTTTAATCAAATGGGCCGGCAGCTTAACTTCCATATTAATGCGCTCAATCAAGAAAAAGAGCAGCTTTCTAACATTTTGAGCAGTATGGCTGACGGGGTCATTACCATTAATATCGACGGTACAATTCTTGTGACAAACCCTCCGGCCGAACGTTTTCTACAGGCTTGGTATTATGAGCAGAATATGAATATTAAAGAAGGCGATAACCTTCCGCCTGAAGCAAAAGAGCTGTTCCAAAATGCTGTCAGCACTGAAAAAGAGCAAATGGTTGAGATGACGCTGCAAGGCAGATCATGGGTGCTCTTGATGTCGCCGCTTTATGCGGAATCGCATGTCAGAGGAGCAGTTGCCGTGCTGCGCGACATGACTGAAGAACGCCGTCTTGATAAGCTGCGGGAGGACTTTATCGCAAATGTCAGCCATGAGTTGAGAACACCGATCTCTATGCTTCAGGGGTACAGTGAAGCAATTGTTGATGACATTGCAAGCTCTGAAGAAGACCGGAAAGAAATAGCTCAAATCATATATGATGAATCGTTGCGAATGGGCCGTCTAGTCAATGATTTGCTTGATCTAGCCCGAATGGAATCAGGCCATACAGGCTTGCATTATGAAAAAATCAATGTCAATGAATTTTTAGAGAAAATCATTCGAAAATTTTCCGGTGTTGCTAAAGAAAAAAATATTACTTTACATCAAGACATTTCTCTCACTGAAGAAGAATGTATGTTTGATGAAGACAAGATGGAGCAGGTATTTACCAACTTGATTGATAACGCGCTGCGGCATACTTCATCGGGCGGCAGTGTTTTCATTGCAGCCCATTCTGTGAAAGATGGATTGAAAATTGATATCAAAGACTCTGGATCTGGCATTCCGGAAGAAGATCTGCCATTTATCTTTGAGCGGTTCTATAAAGCAGATAAAGCGCGGACAAGAGGCAGAGCAGGAACCGGTCTTGGGTTGGCTATCGTTAAAAATATCGTGGAAGCCCACAACGGATCGATTACGGTGCACAGCCGAATGGATAAAGGAACGACATTTACATTTTATATTCCGACAAAACCATAAAATCGGGTCTGAATTTGCCGAAGAATCTTGTTCCATAAGAAACACCCGCTAATCGAGCGGGTGTTTTTTTAAAGGCCAATATTAATAAAATTTAAGGATATGTTAATATAAATTCCCTTCCAAATTCCAGTTTCTCGTAATATAGTTGTAATGTAACTTTTCAAGCTATTAATACGACAAAAAAGTGAACGGAGGGGTTTCAAATGGAAGAAACCTTTCAATTATTATATGACACATATCATCAAGATTTGTACCAATTTTTATTTTATATGGTAAAGGATAAAAGCCAGGCAGAAGATCTTCTTCAGGAGGTTTATATCCGCGTATTACATTCTTATCATACGTTTGAAGGAAGAAGCAGTGAAAAGACATGGCTTTTGTCGATCGCACGCCATGTTGCGATAGACTGGTTCCGTAAACAGCAGACGATCAGACAGCGTATACTCGGCACATTTGATTGGGATACACAGGATGTCAGAGATCAGCAATTGCTTCCGGACGAACTTGCTGTTCAACATGAAAATGTCCGGGAAATTTATGCTGCGCTTGATCAATGCACGATCGATCAAAGAGCTGTGATCATCTTGCGGTTTATTCAGGGATATTCAATTCAGGAAACAGCCAATGCTCTGCGCTTCTCGGAAAGCAAAGTCAAAACGACCCAACACAGAGGGCTCAAAGTACTTCGGAAACATATGGAGCTTTTGAGGGAGGAGCTAATGGATGATGAAGTCAGAATGGAACGAAGAACAAATAAAGGAGTTGTTAAGTCAACTTCCGGCAGTTAAAGACCATCGTTCGCCTCAGGATATTTACAAGCGGCTGACGATGGCAAAAAGCAAAAAAAAGCCCGCTGTTAGGTGGATTGGCCCCGCGTGTGCCGCTACAATTGCGGTTTTTATCGCCTTCATTATTTCTCCTCATTTCTTTGACCAGGCACAGCCTCAACAAAAAGAAGCGTCCCAAGAGAACGCTGTAACGAAAACTGAGACAGCAGACAGCCCAAAAGCTGTATCATCCTTGGATCAGACATCGTTTGTTGTTCCTGAAAAGGAACAGAAAAACTACATCACTGTAGCGGTTGCTGATGCCGATACATCCGCCATCATACCCATCAGCATTAAAAAAACAAACGCAGAGCAAACGATCCAGGACATGCTGTCTGTAAGCAGTGAATTGGATATCCTTGATCATGCTATTACGATTCTGTCCTTCATAAATGAACTTGAGGTAATAGAAAAACCAAACCAGAAGGAATTAAGTATACGAGTCCATCAGCCTATTCAGGCTTTTTCTGTAAAGGATGATAAACTGTTAAAAAAATTGCTGAAAGAATCTTTAAAATGGAGTCCATATGAAAAAATTAAATTTTCATCATATCAAAACGAAAGTGGAGTCCGTATAGGCTCATATGGCACCTTTACAGAAATTACGATTCCCAAACAGTCAAAAAGAGCTTATTACTTGTATCAAAATGAACAAGGGAACTTTCTCGTACCGTCAGAAAAAACATTCGATACGGTAAAAGAAGCCATTAAGGATATGGAATCGAACAATGATGCAGATACAATTCCTCTAATTCAAACGGGGGCTGTCCAATCTGTAACGAAGAAACAAAAACACTTATATATTCACTTCTCAAAAGGCTCAGAAGTTGAGGATTCCCTTGCTGGTATCTTAATGATTGAGGGACTACTTTTAACAGCAAAAGAGTTTGGTTTTTCAGAAGTGACCTTTACGGAAACCAGAACAAAAAAAATCGGTAGATATGACGTAACAGACGCAATTCCGGTACCAGCTGCTCCAAATCCGATTTCCCTCAATTAAAAAAGGGCCCTTGCAGGCTCTTTTTTAGTTGCAATTCATATAATAGAAATTTCAAAAAAATAGTTGGGCGTGTATAATAAAACAAGGTAACAATTGAAAGGATTTGAGGCGAGTGAACGTGTTAACAATCAAAGGAGTTTCCATCGGGAAAGGGATGCCGAAAATCATCGTTCCGCTGATGGGAAAAACGGAAAAACAAATTTTGAGTGAAGCAGAAGCTGTAAAATTACTCAATCCGGACATTGTGGAGTGGCGTGTCGACGTGTTTGAAAATGCAAAAGACAGAGAAGCCGTCACAAAAATGATTTCTAAACTTCGGAAGTCTTTAGCGGACAAGCTGTTTCTATTTACATTCAGAACCCATAAAGAAGGCGGGAGCATGGAAATGGATGAAAGCTCCTATATTGCTTTGCTGGAAGCGGCAGTCCAAACAAAAGACATCGATCTAATTGACTTTGAATTATTTTCAGGAGATGATAATGTCAAAGCGTTAGTATCGCTGGCAAAAGAGAACAATGTCTATGTGGTAATGTCAAATCATGATTTTGAGAAAACGCCCTCGAAAGATGAGATTCTTTCGAGACTTCGGAAAATGCAGAATTTAGGAGCGCATATTCCAAAAATAGCTGTCATGCCGAAGGGTACAGGTGATCTCTTAACGCTGCTTGATGCGACGTATACAATGAAAACAGAATATGCAGACCGTCCGATTATTACAATGTCAATGGCTGAAACAGGGCTGATCAGCAGGCTGAGCGGTGAGGTTTTTGGATCAGCTTGCACTTTTGGTGCGGGAGAAGAGGCATCGGCACCTGGTCAAATACCTGTTTCTGAGCTGAGGAATGTCTTAGAAGTTTTGCACAAAAACATACAAAAATAGAGCTATAAAAACTCAAGCTTATAAAGCTTGAGTTTTTTTGGATTATGGAAGATCAATGAGCTTCACTGACACAATATCAGTAACATCTGTTAGTTCTTTCACAATTTTATCTTCAAGGTGTCTGTCAAAGGAAAGCATCATGATGGCTTCTCCGCCTTTTTCTTTACGGCCAACCTGCATGGTTGCAATATTAATATCGTTATCTCCGAGAATACGTCCGACTCGGCCGATGACACCTGTTGTATCCTGATGCTGGATATATACCAGGTGACCCGTCGGGTAAAAATCGATATTAAATCCGTTGATCTCGACGATACGTTCTCCGAAATGAGGAATATACGTAGCCGTTACAGTAAAGGTGCTGCGGTCTCCTGTTACTTTTACACTGATGCAGTTATCGTATCCTGATTCAGAAGAGGAAATTTTTTCACTAAAGCTGATGCCGCGTTCTTTTGCGACACCTCCGGCATTGACTTCGTTAACAGTTGAATCAACGCGCGGTTTTAAGAAGCCTGACAGAAGGCTTTTTGTAATGAACGATGTTTCAAGTTTGGCAATGGTTCCTTCGTATTGAATGGCAACATCCTGTACGGGCTCTTTCATGCATTGGGATACTAGGCTGCCAATTTTTCCTGCGATTTGATGGTAAGGCTTAATTTTAGCAAATTCATCTTTTGTCATGGCAGGGAGATTGATAGCTGACATGACAGGTAGACCTTTTGCGAACTGCAGAACTTCTTCTGACACTTGAGCCGCGACATTCAGCTGAGCTTCTTTCGTCGATGCGCCCAAGTGAGGAGTGGCAATGACTAATGGATGATCAACGAGTTTATTGTCTACTGGCGGTTCAACTTCAAAAACGTCCAGTGCTGCTCCGGCAACATGTCCGCTTTCCAAAGCTTCTAGAAGTGCTGCTTCATCGATAATACCGCCTCGCGCACAGTTAATTAAGCGAACACCTTTTTTCGTTTTTGCAATCGTTTCTTTATTCAATAAGCCTTTTGTTTCTTTTGTTAAAGGTGTGTGAACGGTAATAATATCCGCGCTTTCAAGCACTTCTTCAAATGAACGGCTATTTACGCCGATCTTTTTCGCTCTTTCTTCAGTTAAGAAAGGATCAAAAACGTGAACGGTCATACCAAACGCTCTCGCACGCTGTGCTATTTCACTTCCGATTCGGCCTAATCCTACAATCCCAAGCGTTTTTCCATAAAGCTCTGAACCGACGTAAGCTGTGCGGTTCCACTCTTTAGATTTTACTGAAATATTAGCCTGAGGAATGTGTCTCATTAAAGAAGAGATCATCGCAAATGTATGCTCAGCTGTCGAAATGGTGTTGCCGTTAGGAGCGTTAATCACGATGACCCCGTGTTTAGTCGCCTCGTCAATATCGATATTATCTACACCCACACCCGCTCTTCCGACAATTTTTAAAGAAATCATTTTTTTGAAAAGGTCCTCTGTTACCTTTGTCGCACTTCGCACCAAAAGAGCATCAAAAGTATGTAATTCATCTTCTGCATCTGCTACGTTTTTTTGAACAATTTCAATAAAGTCTGATTCAATAAGTGGCTGTAAGCCGTCGTTGCTCATTTTGTCTGAGACCAATACTCGAAACATCGTTAGATTTCCTCCTAAATTGACAAACTAAATATCTGATAATTTAACATATTCTCAATAGAGTGTCAACGTGTATTGACGCAGTAAAGGATAAAAGGAAAGCTTAAAAATCAATGTTTTTATGGCTTTCAAGTATTATATATAATTTGAAGCAATTCTCTATACAGCCAACCAGTTATCGTTTATAATAGAGCTAAATTTATATGATCAATCTTCGGGGCAGGGTGAAATTCCCTACCGGCGGTGATGAGCCAATGGCTCTAAGCCCGCGAGCTGTTTTTACAGCAGGATTCGGTGAGATTCCGGAGCCGACAGTACAGTCTGGATGGGAGAAGATGGAGGTTCATAAGCGTTTTGAAATTTGATTTTCAAACGTTTCTTTGCCTAGCCTAATTTTTGAAACCCCGCTTTTATACATGAAGCGGTTTTTTTATTGGCTGGAAAAGAACCTTTCCGTTTTCGAGTAAGATGTGATCGAAAAGGAGAGAGTGAAGTGAAAGTAAAAAAATTAGTTGTGATCAGTATGCTGAGCAGCATTGCATTTGTTTTGATGCTGTTGAATTTCCCGTTTCCGGGTCTTCCGGATTATTTAAAAATTGATTTTAGCGACGTGCCCGCTATTATTGCCATTCTAATTTACGGACCTTTGGCGGGTATTGCCGTAGAAGCAATAAAAAACGTTCTTCAATATATCATTCAGGGCAGCATGGCCGGAGTTCCTGTCGGACAAATTGCGAATTTTATTGCAGGAACACTCTTTATATTGCCGACTGCTTACTTATTTAAAAAGCTGAACTCAGCAAAGGGCTTGGCCTTCAGCCTGCTTCTAGGCACCGCGGCAATGACCATTTTGATGAGCATTTTAAATTATGTTCTGATTCTCCCGGCATACACGTGGTTTTTACATTCGCCGGCATTATCCGACAGCGCGCTGAAAACAGCTGTTGTCGCTGGTATTCTTCCTTTTAACATCATAAAAGGAATTGTGATTACGATCGTATTCTCACTTATTTTCTTAAAGCTCAAGCCGTGGATTGAACAGCAGCGTGCACATATCCATTAAATAAAAAAGCTCCCCTGCGGGAGCTTTTTTTGTTTCTTCTATTCAAATTTAAGCGGGTCGCCTTCAAATGGCTCATCCGCCACTTTGATGGAATCAGTAGGACATCCTTCAAATGCATCAATCATATCTTCTTCCAGTACCTCAGGAACTTCGACAACGCCTTTGTTTTCATCAAGCGTTACGAACGCGATGCCTTCATCATCGTAATCGTAAATGTCTGGTGCAGCAGCTCCGCAAGCGCCGCATGCAATGCATGTATCTTTGTCTACAATTGTGTACTTTGCCATGAATAAAACCTCCCAGATTGTTCTTGGTGGAACAAATGGATCAATCTTTATATTTAATCAATTTAACACCTATTCCTCTTACTTATTGTAATGATGTTGATGCCACATTTCAACAGAAAAATGATTGAGAATGCTTATCACATAAGGGGTTATCTACATAACATCCCCCTTAATGATGACTTTAAACGTCGATTTCTGTTTAAAATCTGTTAAAATAAAGAGAGCAAATCAACGATTTTTGTCAGGAAGAATGTGGGTGGATAAGTTGTCATTAAATTACTTCGATATTATGGTTCTCGATTGCCTTTTTAAAATAAACGGAGAACGGTCGGGAAGCGCTGTTTTTCACCTATTCAAAGGCAAAAGATCGTCACAAACCATTCAAGATGCCGGCTTATTTCATACTGCAAAATACTTTGGAATGGCGGCGCAATGTTCGAGAAGCGATATTTCAGCGTCACTCACCAAGCTTAGACAGCATTCATATCTCGAATCAATGTCTGAAACAGATACATACAAAGTGACAGCCAGCGGCGCAGCAGCATTAAGACACGCCCTTAGTGAGCGGCCTTGGCCAGTTTATTGCCACGGCGCTTATTATCAGCAGGCTGCCGGCGTGCTTTGGAAGAGGCTTTCGCTGCTTGTGCAGGTCTTATCTCATAAACTGCAAGGGAGCAGGCAGTATATCCCTGTCACAAAGGATTATAAGACACTTCATTGGGTCAAGAAATACCTGTCCCGGCATACGGATCATATAGAGATGGCAAGCAGTCTTTTTGCCATGCTGAATGCGCATTTGCATAAGGTTGATGACAAAGCGGCGCAAATTTTTGTCTACTCCTTAACCTCGCACGATAGGATCGGTTATACGAGCAGGCAGCTTGCTGACACGCTGAAAGAAGATGAATGGTACGTTTATATCATGTTTTGGGCTTCGGTACATTATTTTATTCAGTCTCTCCCGGAGTGTGAAGATACTTTGTTAAAGGATCTCCTCTTTGATGTGCATGTAGATAATGCCCTGACAGAGTCAACGAGGAAAACATGGCAGATGGTTAAACAAGGAATCCCCATACATCGAATTGCTGAAATCAGAAAGCTGAAAACAGCGACGATTGAAGACCATATTGTCGAGATTTCTCTTCACGAGCCTGCGTTTATGATTGATGACTATGTATCATCGGAGGACCAGCTCCAAATTGCAGAGTTTGCCAAACGGATGCGGACGAACAAAATCAAACAAATTCGAGACGGGCTGGAGCAGCGGTTCAGCTACTTTCAAATCAGACTGGCATTGACAAAGCAGGTGCAGCAATATGACTAAATTACAGCAAACATTACATCAGTTTTTTGGTTTTACTTCCTTTAAAAAAGGACAGGAGGACATTATTAGAAGCATACTTAGCGGGAAGGACACCATTGCAATGCTTCCGACTGGGGGAGGAAAATCGCTTTGCTACCAGCTGCCTGGCTACATGCTTGACGGTATGGTATTAATCGTTTCTCCATTGCTTTCTTTAATGGAGGATCAGGTACAGCAGCTAAAAGCACGGGGGGAAAAACGTGCGGCCGCTTTGAATAGCTTGCTTAGCAGGCAGGAAAGACAATTCGTTTTGGAATATATTCACCGTTATAAATTTTTGTACTTGTCTCCTGAGGCTTTCCAGTCGCCATATGTATTGGAAAAATTGAAAAACGTTCAGATCAGCCTTTTCGTTATTGATGAAGCACATTGCATATCTGAATGGGGGCATGACTTTAGGCCTGACTATTCAAAGCTCGGGCAGCTGAGAAAAAAACTTGGGCATCCTCCGATTCTGGCATTGACTGCTACAGCTACAAAGGATACGTTGCAAGATGTCACGAATCTGCTGGAGCTGCAGCATGCCGAACGGCATCTCAACTCAGTCAACCGCCCAAATATTGCATTCCGGGTGGAACATGCCGCGGATACTGCCGAAAAAATAGATAGGGTCATTCAGCTGGTTGAAAATCTGCAAGGACCTGGAATTGTTTATTGTCCGACAAGGAAATGGGCTGAAGAATTAGCGGGGGAAATTAAAAGCAAGACGAGCAGCAGAGCCGACTTTTACCATGGCGGTATGGAGTCTGGCGACAGGATTTTAATACAGCAGCAGTTTATCCATAATCAGCTCGATGTGATATGTTGTACGAATGCGTTTGGAATGGGTGTCGATAAACCTGATATCAGATATGTAATTCATTTCCACATCCCGCAGACGGCTGAAGCTTTTATGCAGGAAATCGGCAGAGCGGGTCGTGACGGAAAACCGAGTGTCAGCATTTTACTGCGGGCGCCAGGTGATTTTGAATTGCAGGAGCAGATTATCCAAATGGAGAGTGTCACAGCGGCAGAAATCGCCGATGTAATCCGTGTGCTTGAAAAGACGGATGAGCAGGATGAGAGAAAGTTGCGTGACGTATTAATGCAGTATGGTGTCGGAGAAACACAAGCCCGTATGATGATACATCTCTTTATGCAGGGGAAAACATCAATTGAACTGATGAAACAGGAAATTTCATATCGCATGGAGTTGAAGCTGGAAAAAATGCGCCGCGTATCTTTTCTGCTTCAGCGTGAAGGCTGTTTAAGGCAATCACTGTTAACCTATTTTGATGAATCATACGAGCCTGATGATGGACATCTGCCGTGTTGTTCACATTGCGGTTTTGATCTATCCTTGTATGAACAAAAAGGAGAACGAAGTAAAATGGCGCCATTAGACAGCTGGAGTTCGGAATTGCACCGAATATTCAGCTTGCAGACTGTAGGTGAGCAGACCTGAAACAGCAAAAGGATTTCATTCGGCATATCTCTGATCGTGACATGCTCAAGCAGTTATATCTGACGCAGCTTTTGATCATTATCACAGCAGCCTTAGCGGGATTATTCTTTTTTGAGGATGTAAAAGATCTACTAATGCTTTGGGATATTGGCGATATGCGAATCATATGGTATGGCGTTTCTATTTCGGTTATTGTTATTTTTGCCGATATGGCAGTGATGAAATGGTGTCCGCCTCATTTATATGATGACGGCGGAATCAATAAAAAAATATTCAGTAAGAGGTCAATCCCTCATATTATATTTTTAACGCTTCTGATTGCTTTCGCGGAAGAAATGTTATTCAGAGGAGTGCTGCAGACTCATATCGGTCTATGGGCGGCCAGCCTTATATTTGCCGTTTTACACGTTCGGTATTTGTCAAAATGGCTGTTATTTATCATGGTAACAGCAATCAGCTTTTTACTCGGTCTGATGTATGAATGGACCGGTAACTTATTTGTGCCGGTGACGGCGCATTTTATCATTGATGCTGTGTTTGCCTGTCAGATTCGTTTTGAACATGTGAGGAGGGATAAACATGACGAACATGTCGAGAGTAGAGAGAAGAAAAGCCCAGAATCTTTATGAAGATCAAAACGCCGCATTGGCGGACGATTATGTCGATGATGATGGAGAAAGCCTTCCGACAAGACAATCTATAAAAAATCAAAGAGAACAGAAAAAAAAGCAAGGCAAAACAAAAACGCCATTATTCACTGTACTCGCTGTATTATTTGTATTTGTGCCGGTTATCGTGTTAGTCAGCTTATTTTATCTAAAAAACCACCCGGATAATCATGACGATTATGAAGATGTTTTTATCGACAGCAGTCAAAGCAAATATGAGGTTGTGCTAAAATCAGAGGATAAAAATAACACCGCAGATACCAAAGAGACCAAAGAAACGAATGAGACCGCATTGCAGCAAGAGTCAAAAAAAAAGTCTGAGGATACAAAGGCAAAAGACCCTGCAAAAACAACAACTGGTAAGAAACAGCCTGCTGTAGCAGAAAATGAAGACTCAGCAAATAAGGAGGAAGCAACCGCCGCGGCTGCTTCCTCTTCTCAACAAGAAGCGGCACCGCAAGAGCAGCAGCCGGCTGAACCAGTTCTATCTGAGCCAAAACGCGTTGTCAAGCACACTGTCCAAAAGAAAGAAACGCTGTACCGCATTTCTATGAAGTATTATAAAAGCCGGTCGGGAGAAGAAAAAATCCGTGACTATAATCATCTGAATGGAAATGATGTTTACACCGGACAAGTTTTAGACATCCCCTTAATGGATGAATAGGGCATTTTTTTTATTTTACGCTCATATATTGTAGCAATGAAAATGGACAAGGTGTGAAGCGTATGGAATCCTTATGGAATCAGATAGATCAGTTTACAGACGCGCCGACCAAACAGATGCTCCAAGCACTGGTGAAACGAAAACAAAAATTTGAAAATTATGCAACACAATGCCGCAGATGGCGATGGGCTTCACTCATTTGCTTAGGTCTATTATGTATTATGATCATGATCAAAAGCCCGGCGCCTCAGCTCGTTCTTCAAGAAATGCTTAGCCATACCTTTTATTTATTTTGGATGATGGCAACCGCTTTTGCATACTGCACTTCATATTATTTTAAGAAAAAGGAAGAAAAAGCGGAGGGCGATTTTCATAAACTGAGATGCGAAATTATTCAGAAAAGCACTGATCTTTGGCCTCAGCCGGATAAATGGAAGGCAAGAGAATCTGTTTTTCAAATGATGAAGCACAAATATGACATTAATCTATATTTTGAAAGTAAATAAAATCGGGCGTTTTCTCAAACGATAGAAACGTCTTTTTTTTATTGTCCGTCTTATTGATAAGTTTTAAAAGAATGGAGAGTTTTTATGAAGCTATCAGTGAAAATTGCCGGTGTGCTATCTGTGGCGGCAGCGGCAATGACGGCAAAGATGTACTCGACAGCAAAAGGAAACCATTTGAAAACACATACGTTTCCTTTAGCAAAAATGAAGGGCAAGCCGCCTCTTACAATCTTTTTTATTTCGGACATTCACAAACGTCTCATCGATCAAGACCTTTTAGAAAAAGCGCGAAGTCATACCCCTCACCTGGTTATCATCGGCGGTGATTTAGCCGAGGGCGGGGTGCCTAGTACTAGAATCGAAGAAAACATCAAAAGGCTTGCGGCTTTCGGGGTCCCTGTCGTGTTTGTGTGGGGGAATAACGATTATGAAGTCAGGCAGCATAAGCTATATTCCATATTCAAAGCGCATGGTGTCATCACTCTGAGGAATGAGTCAGTTCCGTTTACGTACAACGGCCATACGATTGCGATTGCTGGAGTTGATGATATCAGGATGGAGATGGCTCATTATGAGGAAGCCATTAAAGAACTCGACAAAAGCAAGCTGAATATTCTGATATGTCATAACCCTGAGATTCATGAACAAATCAATGAAGCTGACGGGATTGATGCGATATTCAGCGGACATACCCACGGCGGTCAGATTAGATTTGGAAAATTTGGTCCGTATGAACTTGGGAAAACAGGCATTGTTAAAAATGCAGCGTATCTCATCAGCAACGGATATGGAACAACAAAAGTGCCTCTTCGTTTAGGTGCTGAACCGGAAACACACATTGTGACGCTTTGTGAGCCTGAATAACTTCTTAAAAGCAAAAAATCCATAAGGCAATAAAAACTGCATTGTGCTTGTCTTACTAGTGAACTCAGTGTAAACTGATAACAATTAAGAACCTATGACTCATCATCTCATATAATGTGTTATATGATTTGTGTGCAAGTAGAGGCAGGAGGGAACGTTATGCGGCTTGAGCGTCTGAATTATAATAAGATCAAAATCTTTTTGACCCTCGATGATTTGACAGACCGGGGATTGACAAAAGAAGACCTCTGGAAGGACTCGTTTAAAGTCCACCAGTTATTTAAAGATATGATGAATGAAGCTAATACAGAGCTCGGCTTTGAAGCGAATGGACCGATTGCAGTGGAAGTGTATTCTCTCCAAGCACAAGGGATGGTTGTGATCGTAACAAAGAACCAAGACGCCGATTCAGAAGACGATGAGTATGATGATGATTACATCGAAATGCAAGTCAAGCTTGATGAAAGTGCGGACATCATTTATCAATTCCATTCCTTTGAAGATATCATTCAGCTATCAGAAAGCTTACAGCGAATCGGTATCAATGGGGGAACTGTCTACCACTATAACGGACAGTACTTTTTAAGCCTTGAAGACCTAGGGTCACATACGGCTGAGGGGGTTGTGGCGGTTCTGGCGGAATACGGCAATCCGACAACTTTAACGATTTATCGCTTGCAAGAGTATGGTAAGCTCATAATGGACGGTAATGCCGTTGAGACGATACAGACTCATTTTTCATAAGAATGCAACGGAAAACTGCTGATTTCACAGCAGTTTTTTTCGTTAAAAAACATGGAAAAACATAACGTTTATTCTATGCACGGATCATATGAAGGTGTATACTATTCTCTGAAAGGGAGCATGTGAGAAACAGAAGATTCTAGGAGGTTAACTCAAATGGCAGCCGATCGATACACCGGTCATACAGAAGAGGACAAACTTGATGTATTAAAATCAACCCAAACCGTAATACATAAGGCTCTGGAAAAATTGGGATATCCCGAAGAAGTATACGAACTGTTAAAGGAGCCGATGAGGTTATTAACGGTAAAAATACCTGTTCGTATGGACGACGGTTCAGTAAAGATTTTTACAGGTTATCGTGCGCAGCACAATGACTCTGTCGGTCCGACGAAAGGCGGGATACGTTTTCACCCGAACGTAACAGAAAAAGAGGTGAAGGCGCTTTCTATTTGGATGAGTTTAAAATGCGGCATAATTGATCTTCCATATGGCGGTGGTAAAGGCGGAATTGTTTGTGATCCAAGGGATATGTCGTTTAGAGAGCTGGAGCGTCTGAGCAGAGGGTATGTCAGAGCAATCAGCCAAATTGTCGGCCCGACGAAAGACGTGCCGGCGCCGGATGTATTTACAAACTCACAAATCATGGCTTGGATGATGGATGAGTATTCAAGAATTGATGAATTTAATTCGCCTGGATTTATTACAGGCAAGCCGCTTGTGCTTGGCGGATCTCATGGGAGAGAATCTGCGACAGCAAAAGGTGTAACCATCTGTATTAAGGAAGCGGCTAAGAAAAAAGGCATCGATATTAAAGGTGCGCGTGTTGTTGTCCAAGGCTTCGGAAACGCAGGAAGCTATTTGGCGAAATTTATGCATGATGCAGGGGCAAAGGTTGTCGGCATTTCAGATGCGTATGGCGGACTTTATGATCCTGAAGGCCTCGATATCGATTACTTACTCGACCGCCGCGACAGCTTCGGTACCGTAACAAAGCTTTTCAACGATACCATTACGAACCAAGAACTGTTGGAGCTGGATTGTGATATCCTTGTTCCCGCTGCGATTGAAAATCAAATTACAGAAGAAAACGCCCATAATATCCAGGCTGAAATTGTGGTTGAAGCGGCAAACGGGCCAACAACGCTTGAAGGAACAAAAATTCTTTCAGACCGGGACATTCTGCTTGTACCGGACGTGCTGGCAAGTGCGGGGGGCGTAACAGTTTCTTATTTTGAATGGGTTCAGAATAATCAAGGCTTCTACTGGAGCGAAGAAGAGGTAGAAGAAAAATTAGAAAAAATGATGGTCAAATCATTTAACAATATTTATGAAATGGCTAAAAATCGAAGAATTGACATGAGACTCGCTGCTTATATGGTCGGCGTTCGCAAAATGGCTGAAGCTTCGCGTTTTAGAGGCTGGATATAAGTTCGTGATTTGCATAAAAATAAAAAATCTCCTATGATAAAATAGGAGATTTTTTTATTCGGAAATAGAAAAATTATGAAATGAATTGCCAATCGCAGGAGTTGACGGAAATGATTCAAGAAAAAGCAATAATTATAGGCGGAGGACCTTGTGGACTATCTGCTGCCATTCACCTAAAACAAATTGGCATTGATGCTCTCGTCATCGAAAAAGGAAATGTCGTTAACAGTATTTACAATTATCCGACGCATCAAACCTTTTTCAGCTCAAGTGAAAAACTTGAAATCGGAGACGTGGCATTTATTACGGAAAACAGAAAGCCTGTCAGAATTCAAGCTTTGTCGTATTACCGGGAGGTTGTCAAAAGGAAAAACATCCGTGTAAATGCGTTTGAGATGGTGCATAAAGTGACGAAAGCGGAAAACAATACTTTCCTTATAGAGACATCAAAAGGGACTTATACGACCCCATATTGTATCATTGCAACAGGCTACTATGATCATCCAAACTATATGAATGTACCTGGTGAGGATTTGCCAAAAGTATTTCATTATTTTAAAGAAGGCCACCCATACTTTGATAAAGATGTTGTCGTCATCGGCGGGAAAAATTCAAGCGTAGACGCTGCCCTTGAACTCGTGAAATCTGGAGCGCGTGTCACAGTTTTATACAGGGGCAAGGAGTATTCGCCAAGCATTAAGCCATGGATTCTGCCTGAATTTGAATCGCTTGTCAGAAACGGAACAATCCGTATGGAATTTGGCGCTAGTGTCGAAAAAATCACCGAGGGTGAAGTTGTATTCCGCTCCGGTGAAAAGGAACTTATCACCATTAAAAATGATTTCGTATTCGCTATGACAGGCTATCATCCTGACCATCAATTTCTTGAAAAAATAGGTGTTGAAATTGATAAAGAAACAGGACGCCCGTTTTTCAATGAAGAAACGATGGAGACGAACGTTAAGGGTATTTTTATTGCCGGGGTCATTGCTGCAGGGAACAATGCAAATGAAATATTTATTGAAAACGGCAGATTTCACGGAGGACATATCGCAGCGGAAATCGCAAAAAGAGAAAATCATTAAAGAAGGGGAGCATATGATGGTTCGTATGCTCTTTTTGTTTTTTTACGTTCAGACAGATGTAAAAAGATAAACAACATGGTAGGATAGACATAGGAATATAAAGGAAAGAGGTTGCCTGATGTTTGCAATCATCTCTGCAGGAATTGCTCCCGGCATCGCGCTGTTAAGTTATTTTTATTTAAAAGATCAGTATGATAATGAACCTGTACATATGGTGCTTCGGTCGTTTTTTCTAGGGGTTGTTCTTGTATTTCCCACAATGTTTATCCAGTACGTGCTTGAAAAAGAGAATGTAGGAGGCGGAAGCTTTTTCGTTTCTTTTTTATCTTCAGGGTTTTTGGAGGAATCATTAAAATGGTTTATTCTGATGGTCAGTGTTTACCCGCACGCCCAGTTTGATGAGCATTATGACGGGATTGTATACGGGGCAAGTGTATCGCTCGGTTTTGCAACCCTCGAAAATATTCTTTATTTAATTGGCCACGGTGTGGAGCATGCGTTCGTCAGGGCGCTCCTGCCTGTTTCATGCCATGCCTTAATAGGCGTTATTATGGGATTTTATCTTGGGAAAGCTCGTTTTTCCACTAATAAGGCGCGTGTGAAGTGGCTTATTCTTTCTTTAGCTCTCCCGTCACTTTTGCATGGATCGTATGATTTTATCCTGACAGCACTCAGTAATTGGATTTATTATATGTTTCCATTTATGTTATTTTTATGGTGGTTTGGTTTGCGAAAAGCGAAAAAAGCCCGTTCCGTCAATATGATGCAAGTATAGAAGCCGCACAGCTACCGTGCGGCTTTTTTGTGTGTCGATTTATCAATACAGGTTTTATGTTCTGAGGGATAACAAGGAAAGAGTGTATAAAAATAACCTTGTTACAGAAAATACGATTACACTTAAAAATTTGCTGTAGGAGGCTTGAAAAGATGAAGTCCAAAGGATCGATTATGGCATGTCTCATCCTTTTTTCCTTTACAATAACGACGTTTATCAATACTGAAACCATCTCTGCCTTTTCGAATCAGGTCATTCAAAGAGGCGCAACTGGGGACGATGTGGTCGAACTCCAGGCGCGCCTTCAGTACAACGGATACTACAACGGAAAAATTGACGGTGTTTATGGATGGGGTACGTACTGGGCAGTTCGAAACTTTCAGGATCAATTCGGGTTAAAAGAGGTTGACGGCCTTGTCGGAGCTAAAACAAAGCAAACTTTAGAATCTAAATCTAAATACTATCGTGAATATGTCATAGAACAGCTGAATAAAGGGAATACCTTCACGCATTACGGAAAAGTTCCGCTGAAATACCAGACGAAACCTTCAAAAGCAGCAACGCAAAAAGCAAGACAGCAAGCAGAGGCGCGGCAAAAACAGCCTGCTGAAAAAACTACACAGCAGCCTAAAGCAAATAAACAGCAAAACAATACACCTGCAAAAGCAAGAAAACAGGATGCGGTCGCAGCTAACATGCCTGGCGGATTTTCCAACAATGATATCAGGCTCCTTTCTCAGGCAGTTTACGGTGAAGCCCGGGGCGAGCCGTACGAGGGACAGGTTGCCATTGCAGCAGTTATTTTAAACCGGTTGAACAGCCCATTATTTCCGAATTCTGTAGCGGGGGTTGTTTTTGAGCCGCTAGCCTTCACAGCAGTAGCCGACGGGCAAATCTACATGCAGCCGAATGAAACGGCCAGAGAAGCAGTGCTGGATGCTATCAATGGATGGGACCCATCAGAGGAAGCGCTGTACTATTTTAATCCGGATACAGCTACAAGTGCCTGGATTTGGGGACGTCCGCAGATTAAAAGAATCGGTAAACACATTTTCTGTGAATAGCAGACATGAGAAAGCATAAAAAGAGGTGTGATAAATGATCAGAGGAATTTTAATCGCCGTGCTCGGTATTGCAATAGTTGGTACAAGCTACTGGGGATACAAGGAGCACCAGGAAAAAGACGCAGTTCTTCTTCATGCTGAAAATAACTATCAGCGGGCGTTTCATGAACTGACCTATCAGATGGATCAGCTTCATGATAAAATCGGAACAACACTTGCCATGAACAGCCAAAAATCACTGTCACCTGCATTGATAGATGTGTGGAGGATTACCTCTGAAGCTCATAACAGCGTCAGCCAGCTGCCGCTTACATTAATGCCGTTTAACAAAACAGAAGAGCTATTATCAAAAATCGGGGATTTCAGTTATAAAACGGCAGTCAGAGATTTAGATCAAAAGCCGCTTGATAAAAATGAGTATACATCACTGAATAAGCTATATCAGCAGTCCATAGATATACAAAATGAACTGCGTCATGTACAGCACCTTGTCATGAGCAAAAACCTTCGCTGGATGGACGTGGAGATGGCGCTGGCTTCTGACGAAAAACAAAGTGATAATACGATTATCAACAGCTTTAAAACTGTCGAGAAGAATGTTGGTGCATTCTCCACGGGAACAGATCTTGGCCCGAGTTTCACCAGCACAAAAAAAGAAGAGAAAGGCTTCGACCATCTGAAGGGAAAACAAATTTCCGAACAGGAAGCAAAACAAATTGCTGAGCGCTTTGCCCCGGATGACAATTATTCCATTAAAGTAGTAAAGAGCGGAAAAAAAACAAATCGCGACGTTTATAGCATCAGCATGAAAGACCCAGACCATAAAGCAGCGATTTATATGGACATTACGAAAAAAGGCGGGCATCCGGTATATTTGATTCAAAATAGAGAAGTGAAAGATCAGAAAATCAGTTTGAATGACGGATCGAACCGTGCACTCGCTTTTTTAAAGAAAAACGGATATGAGACAGATGATTTGGAAATTGATGAAAGTGCCCAATATGATAAAATCGGCGTATTCTCATATGTTCCTGTTGAAAATAAAGTCCGGATGTACCCGGAAGCAATCCGTATGAAAGTGGCCTTGGATGACGGTGAGGTTGTTGGGTTTTCAGCAAGAGACTTCCTAACAGCCCATAGAAAAAGAGATATACCCAAGCCGGCTATTAGTGAAGCAGAGGCAAAATCTAAATTAAATAAAAATGTACAAGTGAGAGAAACAAGGCTCGCTTTGATTACAAATGAACTTGGCCAAGAAGTATTATGCTATGAAATGCTCGGAACAATAGAAAATGACACATTCAGAATGTATATTAATGCAAAGGACGGGTCAGAAGAAAAGGTTGAAAAACTAAAAAATGCAGAACCTATATATAAAGACCTATAAAAAGGGAGGAAAGGACTAATTGTCTTTTCCTTTTTTTTCATTACGTGATTTAATGTAAAAGCGAGTATATTGAATGCGAAAGAGTGAAGTCAATGATAGAGATTGGAGAAAATGTATTTTTAGAATATATGGAAGGAAATGAATTAAAAAAAGCAAAGAGCAAGGCGGTCGGCATCGAAAACAATGAGCTTTTGATTGCATATCCGGTTGATGTAGTTACAGGGCGAACTGATTTTACATATTGATATGGAAGTAACGATAGAGTTTGTGGGCAAAGATGAAGTTCCTTACCGTTTTACAAGCCGAATAAAAGGTGAAGTGAAGGAAAAACTTCAATTGTGTCTTGAAGTGCCTCCCTGTGAAAAAAAGAAACATATCCAGCGCCGCCAGTTTGTAAGAACTGATGCGGTATTGGATGTGCAAATTCAGCCGACAAATAAAGAAGAGTTTCGCACACTTTCCTATAACATCACGGAGGCGGCATTGCCTTAATTTTAGCTGATGGCCGTTCTTTTCAATCCGGGGAATCACTGCGGCTTATCATCAGTCTTTCTGAAGAGGAGAACACACGTCAAATAGAAACAGAAGCCGTTGTCAGACGAATCTTTGACGACCTAAAATCAGGGAAACGTAAAATGACCCTTGAGTATACTGGAATCGCAGCAAGCGACCGGTAGTTTCTGCTTCAATATTGCATCCGGCGCCAGTTAAATAAGAGAAGAAAGGCAAGGGTGGAATAAACATCGTCAAACACTTCCATACTATTTGTAATGGAGGTGCTCCGATTGAAAACATTTGAACGGCTGCTGATTAAATTATTGTTCATACAGGCCATCATTTTACTTGGTGTCCAGATTCTTTTTCACTATCAGCATATTGAACCTTACGTATCAAAAGTGATTCAATATGAAGGGGTGGATAAAATGGAGGAGAACAATAGGATTGAAACCTTCAAATATTAATTATTCGTCAATTTTTCACCCTTTTTCATAAAGTTCGTGATACAATCCATAGAGGAGAAAAGAGCAAGGAGAGGAATTATGGAAAAGAAATTATCGATTGCAATTGATGGCCCGGCAGCTGCGGGGAAAAGCACCGTTGCCAAAATTGTGGCTGAGAAAAAATCGTACATATATATTGATACAGGAGCGATGTATCGGGCGATAACGTACGCGGCTTTACAAGAAAATGTTGATCTGACAAATGAAGAAAAATTGGCTGAGCTGCTAAAGCGGACAGATATTGAACTGATTACAGCAAAAGAAGGACAAAAAGTGCTCGTTAACGGCACCGATGTAACTGAGGCGATCAGAACAGACGAAGTCAGCAACCAGGTTTCAATTGCGGCCAAACACAGAAGTGTCAGAGAAGAAATGGTGAAACGCCAGCAGCAGCTTGGGGAAAAAGGCGGCGTCGTTATGGATGGGCGTGATATCGGAACTCACGTGCTGCCGAATGCAGAAGTGAAAATTTTTCTTTTGGCATCTGTTGAAGAGAGAGCGAAACGCCGTTATGAAGAAAATGTGAAAAAAGGGTACGATGTCAACTATGAAACATTGATAGAGGAAATTGCAAGAAGAGATAAGCTTGATTCAGAGCGCGAAGTATCTCCGTTGCGCAAAGCAGAAGACGCTCTAGAAATAGACACGACATCCCTTTCTATTCAAGCGGTAGCTGATAAAATCCTCGAGGTGGTGGAACAAAAGTCCCGCTGATTACGGCAAATGCCACTTTTTTTGAATTTTTCAACGAAGAAAGAATGTTATTGCTTGACAAACCTGTCCTTTTATTAGAAGTTAATACTAATAAAACTTTTTATTGATCATTCAAAAAACTTTTTTGGATGATTCTTTAATACATATTCGGCTAAAAAGCGGGCATGTTTATATGTTCAGCTTTCAAACCGTTTTAATTAAGCTGTGTAGGTTTGGACCAAGGAGGTTATTCAAATGACAGAGGAAATGAATCAAATTGATGTTCAAGTGCCAGAGGTTGGAGATGTAGTTAAAGGGATTGTGACAAAGGTAGAGGACAAACATGTGGATGTTGAAATTATCAATGTCAAACAGTCCGGTATTATTCCAATCAGTGAATTATCAAGTCTTCATGTAGAGAAAGCATCGGATGTTGTTAAAGTAGACGACGAGCTTGACCTGAAAGTAACAAAAGTGGAAGACGATGCTTTGATTTTATCTAAACGTGCTGTTGATGCAGACCGCGCTTGGGAAGACCTTGAGAAAAAATTTGAAACAAAAGAAGTGTTTGAAGCTGAAGTTAAAGATGTCGTGAAAGGCGGCCTGGTCGTTGATATCGGCGTTCGCGGTTTTATTCCGGCATCACTTGTTGAAGCGCATTTCGTTGAAGATTTCACTGACTATAAAGGGAAAACACTGTCTCTGCTCGTTGTAGAGCTTGACCGTGACAAAAACCGCGTCATCCTTTCACACCGTGCTGTTGTTGAAAGTGAACAAGCGAATAAAAAACAAGAACTTCTTCAGTCTCTTGAAGTTGGAAGTGTACTTGATGGCAAAGTGCAGCGCCTGACTGATTTTGGCGCATTTGTTGATATCGGCGGTATCGATGGGCTTGTACACATTTCACAGCTTTCCCACTCCCATGTAGAAAAACCGTCTGATGTTGTTGAAGAGGGACAGGAAGTAAAAGTGAAAGTATTATCCGTAGACCGTGATAATGAACGTATTTCCTTATCCATCAAAGATACACTGCCTGGACCATGGAGCCAAATCGGCGAAAAAGTGAAGCCTGGCGATGTGCTTGAAGGAACTGTGCAGCGTCTTGTCAGCTTCGGTGCCTTTGTTGAAATCCTTCCAGGTGTTGAAGGTCTTGTTCATATTTCTCAAATTTCCAATAAACACATCGGCACGCCGCATGAAGTCCTTGAAGAAGGACAGACTGTAAAAGTGAAGGTTCTTGATGTGAATGAAAATGAGGAACGCATTTCATTGAGCATGCGGGAACTTGAAGAAACACCTAAAGCCGATCAAGAGGATTACCGTCAATATCAGGCGAAGGAAGAAACAAGCACTGGCTTCCAGCTTGGAGACTTGATTGGTGATAAGCTGAATAAACTAAAATAATTGGTGATAAACGTGACTCGAGCAGAACGGAAAAGACAACACATCAATCATGCCCTGTCCACCGGTCAAAAGCGGGAAACAGGTCTAGATGATATTACGTTTGTTCATGTCAGTCTGCCCGAACTTGCATTAGAACAAGTAGATATTTCCACAAAAATCGGCGAACTTTCAAGCAGTTCGCCGATTTTTATCAATGCAATGACTGGCGGCGGCGGACAACTTACATATGAAATTAATAAATCTCTTGCACGAGCAGCTCATCAAGCTGGGATACCTCTTGCTGTCGGATCGCAAATGTCAGCGTTAAAAGATCCCTCAGAGCGTGTTTCGTATGAAATCGTTCGAAAGGTTAACCCAAACGGATTGATTTTTGCCAACCTGGGAAGCGAGGCGACAGCTGATCAGGCGAAGGAAGCAGTTGATATGATTGAAGCAGATGCCCTGCAGATTCACTTGAATGTGATTCAGGAAATTGTGATGCCTGAAGGGGATAGAAGTTTTAGCGGCGCCCTGGACCGCATAGAGCAAATGTGCAGTCAGGTCAGTGTACCAGTCATTGTGAAAGAAGTTGGCTTTGGTATGAGTAAAGAGTCAGCTGGGAAGCTGTATGAAGCTGGTGTGGCAGCTGTTGATATTAGCGGCTATGGAGGTACAAATTTTTCGAAAATCGAAAATCTCCGAAGACAGCGGCAAATCACCTTTTTTAACTCATGGGGCATTTCGACAGCTGCAAGTTTGGCGGAAATCCGCTCTGCGTTTCCCACAGGCACAATGATTGCCTCCGGCGGTCTGCAAGGTGCGCTTGACGTGGCAAAGGCAATTGCACTGGGGGCCTCTTGCACCGGTATGGCAGGACACTTTTTAAAAACGCTGACTGAGAGCGGTGAGGAAGGCCTGCTTGAGGAGATTCAGCTGATTCTTGAGGAATTAAAAATGATTATGACCGTGCTGGGCGCCAGAACGATTGCTGATTTGCAAAAGGCGCCTCTTGTAATCAAAGGTGAAACCCATCACTGGCTTACAGAGAGAGGGATCGATACATCCAGCTATAGTATGAGATAATTGATAAAAGCCCAAAACCTAATGAGTTTTGGGCTTTTTGTATTATGATTTATGCTTTTTAAACCTTCCGTTTTGTTCAAGGCTTGTCGCTCCGTCATAGTGAATGGACTGGTCGCGGTCTGATTCGACTCTGCCCGAAGCTTTGAGTTTTTTCTCCTGTCTGTCTTTTCCCATGATCATGCTCCTTAATGTGAGATGGATTGTTTAAAAAATGCGCTTGGGCTCCATACTGGAATTATGGAGGAAGCAAAATGGAACAATTTTATTACTATTGGTCAATGTGGTTTCTGTGGGTCCTGACAACCTTTATTTTTGAAAAGACGAAAAGGCGATTTGCCGTCTCTGTCTTTATTTTGACTAATATTATTTTAAGCATACATAACATCACGTTATATTTTCCCCTGAATGCTGCTTATATGATGTTTTTCGTCTGCGGGTGTGTCTATGCCGGGTATTTGGGAATGTATCGTTTTCGATATCTCATGGTCTATTTGACGCTTGTTGCCGGGTATGCGTTTGTTTATCTTTTTGCATTATATGATCCGGTTTGGTTCATCATAAAACCAGAGTGGGCTGCCGTTTTATTAATAGTGCTTTTGGCAGCTTCGGTTGAAAGGGATTTCAAGAAGCAGCTTGCCTTATTTGTCTTAGGGATGTGCCAAGGTGAACTAGTGTATTCATTTGTGATTCAAAAGTTAGCGGGGACTTTGGCTGTCGGCGGCTTTCAATGGCTGAATGCCTGTTCTGCGGGAATGATATTGCTGTTTGGCATATCTAAATACGAACAGCTCGCAAGCCAGATTGGTCAAAAAAGCAAAAGATCTAACAAAGGAGCTACCAAAATGTCATGAGTGATTACATCTATCCGATTATTGCGGGGGTTATTGCGGGAGTCGCGACAAGGCTTTATATGCTCAAAACAGATTACCGTCAGTATCCGACCTATGTTCATGGGAAAGTGATTCACATTGCATTAGGGCTGATAGCGGCTGGTTTAGGGGCAATCATTATGCCGGCGCTTTTGCAGGAAGAATTTACGGCCATCACATTTTTAACGTTGGCAGCGACGCAATTTAGAGATGTCCGAAACATGGAGCGGAACACGCTGACGCAAATGGATTCATATGAACTTGTCTCAAGGGGAAGCACATATATTGAGGGGATTGCCATTGCGTTTGAAAGCAGAAATTATATCGTAATCTTTACAGCGCTTTTAACAACCTCTGCGTATGTGTTTTTATCCATTTGGGCTGCAGTCATAGCGGCTGTTATTTGTTTTTTGCTGGCAATGAAATTTATGTCAGGCAGTGTGTTGAAGGATATTGTCGACATTGAGTACATAAAGCCTCACTTTGACGGTCCGGGATTATTTGTTGATAATATTTATATGATGAATATCGGGCTTCCGGAGAAACAAGATTTGATTTTAAAGCATGGTATGGGCTTTATTTTAACGCCGAAAAACTTTAATTCAGCAGCAACCATTGCCAACTTAGGGCAGCGCCAGGCGATTTTATTTGATGTTTCCAATGTGCTGGGGGTTTATCGGGATTCAGGCGAGCCGTCTCTGACACCCATTGCAAAACGTGATTTAAATGACGGGAGAGTGGCAGTCTTTGTTCTGCCGCAAATTAACCACCCTGAAACGGCCGTTCAGATCATCAGCAATGTTCCAACCTTGGAAAACGCGATTAGAATGCCGACAGAATTTATCAAGAACCAGGATAAGGTGATAGAATGAGCGAATCTCTCACGAAAGTGATTTTGTCTGTGATCACGACCAACCGAAACCGGGCTGCAGGGGGAGCGCCTGTCTTTTTTTGCAATGACCAAAAGGAGATGGAGCTTTTCGCTAAAAATCTAGAGGCGATTCTTGATGGAATAGCGCATAGAATTGGAGATGACGTGTATTTGATCGTGAAACATTTCTAAGAATAGTTGTGATCCCAGTAAAAACTGATATAATAAATGAGTTAAGCCCTTCCTCTGAAGGGTTTCTTTTCATAAAAGTGAATGAAATGATTTTAATAACCGGTTGAAAATTTATGTAAAAATGAAAGCGGCTGGATCGAAAGGAAGGGTACTATGGGTAAACCTGTCGTAGCCATTGTCGGGAGACCAAATGTAGGCAAATCCACAATCTTTAACCGGATTGCGGGAGAAAGAATTTCAATAGTAGAAGATACCCCTGGTGTGACAAGGGATCGGATATACAGCTCGGCTGAATGGCTAAATTATGATTTTAATTTGATTGATACTGGCGGTATTGATATCGGTGATGAGCCGTTCTTAGCTCAGATTCGTCAGCAGGCTGAAATCGCCATGGATGAAGCGGACGTCATTATTTTTATGGTGAACGGCCGTGAAGGTGTAACGGCTGCTGATGAAGAAGTAGCAAAAATTTTGTACCGCACGAAAAAACCTGTTGTTTTGGCAGTTAATAAACTGGATAACACAGAAATGAGAGCGAATATCTATGATTTTTATTCGCTTGGCTTTGGCGAGCCGTATCCAATTTCGGGAACACACGGACTCGGATTAGGAGATTTACTTGATGCCGTTGCAGAGCATTTTAAAAACATTCCTGAAACGAAATATGATGAAGAAGTTGTTCAATTTTGCTTAATCGGACGCCCGAATGTCGGAAAGTCCTCACTTGTGAATGCGATGCTCGGCGAAGAGCGCGTCATTGTCAGCAACGTGGCAGGAACGACAAGAGATGCTGTTGATACGGCATTTACGTACAACCAGCAGGAGTTTGTCATTGTCGATACTGCTGGTATGCGAAAAAAAGGGAAAGTATATGAAACGACCGAAAAGTACAGTGTGCTGCGCGCACTGAAAGCAATCGACCGCTCAGAAGTCGTTGCGGTTGTGCTGGATGGCGAAGAAGGCATTATTGAGCAGGACAAGCGTATCGCCGGTTATGCACACGAAGCGGGTAAGGCCGTCGTGATCGTCGTAAACAAATGGGATGCTGTTGATAAAGATGAAAGCACGATGAAAGAATTTGAAGAAAATATCCGTGACCATTTTCAATTTCTTGATTATGCCCCAATCCTATTCATGTCAGCCTTAACGACAAAGCGGATTCATACGCTAATGCCTGCGATTATCAAAGCGAGCGAAAACCATTCACTTCGAGTTCAAACGAATGTCTTAAATGATGTCATCATGGATGCTGTGGCAATGAACCCGACGCCGACTCATAACGGTTCTCGCTTGAAGATTTATTACGCGACTCAAGTGTCGGTGAAGCCGCCTAGTTTCGTTGTGTTTGTAAACGATCCGGAATTGATGCATTTTTCGTACGAACGCTTCTTAGAAAACCGAATCAGAGATGCTTTCGGTTTTGAGGGGACACCAATTAAAATATTTGCAAGAGCTAGAAAATAAAAAGGTGTGAAGCAAATATGAAAAGAGTCACTATGCTCGGAGCGGGAAGCTGGGGGACGGCATTGGCTTTAGTGTTAGCCGATAATCATCACGATGTAACCATGTGGGGGCACCGTGCAGATCTGATTCATCAAATCAATGATCAGCATGAAAATAAGGATTATTTGCGGAACGTCAAGCTTCCAGAATCAATAGAGGCAACAACGGATATCGGGAAAGCTGTTTCAGACGCAGATTTCATTATCGTAGCGGTTCCGACAAAAGCAATTCGGGAAGTGCTGAGGCAGGCTGTGCCTTTTATAACAAAAAAGGCAGTCTTTGTTCATGTCAGTAAGGGCATAGAGCCGGATTCACTCCTGCGCATTTCTGAGATTATGGAAATTGAGCTCCCGAGCGATGTCAGAAGAGATATTGTTGTTCTTTCCGGTCCGAGCCATGCGGAAGAAGTGGGGCTGCGGCATCCAACGACCGTTACTTCAGCTTCAAAGAGCATGAAGGCAGCAGAAGAGGTGCAGGATTTATTTATTAATCACAATTTCCGGGTGTATACAAACCCTGACATTATCGGTGTTGAAATCGGCGGGGCTTTAAAAAATATCATTGCCCTTGCTGCAGGAATTACAGACGGTTTAGGGTATGGGGACAATGCCAAAGCTGCTTTGATTACACGCGGGCTTGCCGAAATCGCGAGACTCGGAACGAAAATGGGCGGGAATCCCCTGACGTTTTCCGGATTGACAGGAGTAGGCGATCTGATTGTGACGTGCACAAGTGTTCATTCCAGAAACTGGCGTGCCGGCAATTTACTTGGAAAAGGGTACAAGCTTGAAGACGTTCTTGAAGAGATGGGAATGGTAGTCGAAGGTGTCCGCACAACAAAAGCGGCTTACCAGCTTTCAAAGAAATATGATGTGAAAATGCCGATTACAGAAGCACTTCAAGAAGTCTTATTTAACGGACAAAAAGTGGAAACTGCTGTTGAATCTTTAATGGCGAGAGGGAAAACCCACGAGATGGAGGATCTTGTCAATACGTTTGAAAATCAAGTGAGGTAAATGTATTAATCATATGGGTGATCGCATATCTTAATTGAACGAAAGCCCAAGAAACAGAAGGACACCCAAGCCTTGGGATCTTCTGAAACATTTTGCCGATTTAGGCAATAGAGGATGCATCTGTATGCCAAGTCGCATACTATAGCATCGAAGTCCAAGAGAGTGTTTCTTAAACGTGCAGGTGAATATAGTCAAGTTGACTGAAGCGAAGGTCCCCCTCTTTGCTTCAGTTTTTTTGTTCTATCAAAGGATGGAAAATCTGGTTGATCTTTTCCGGGGCTGTATATTAAAATTAAAAATATAACGCTTACATCATACATATCGGGGAGGCGCAGGTCATTGAGTCTGGCATTGATGAAAATGTGGTTTGCACTAGGGTCCATGGGTCTGATGTTTCTGGCTGTAGCTTCCATCTATTTAAGCCGCTTTAAGTGTCAAAACCGTTTTTTGAAGATTGCGGTTTCGTCATTCGCTTTCATGTGTATGCTCATATCTGGAATTATTGTGTTTGTCGTCGTATTCAGCGGCCCTGTCAATGAATAAAGCTGTAAAAGGAAGTGCTGTATGGGTAAACTGAAGTGCGCTATGATTTTTGCGGCAGTCGTGTTTTTATCAGGCTGTTTATATCCAAATGAGCGGAAAAGCAGTGTACATGCCATTCCTTATCAGGATCAGTTAAAACAGGTCCAATCTGCTGTTGATGAATTCCAAAAGGCAAATGGAGGGCTGCTTCCCATTCAAACAAAAGATATGTCGACACCGCTATATCAAAAGTATCCGATAGACTTTAACCGTTTAGCGCCGAGATATATGGCTGAACCCCCAAGCACGGCATATGAAAGCGGGGGAGACTATCAATATGTGCTTGTTGACGTAGAGAACGATCCGACTGTTAAATTAATTGATCTAAAGATGGCTGAAAAAATCCGCGACGTAAAATTGCGTGTTCAAATGTACCGCCAGGCGCATCAATATCCGCCCTATAAGGATGTGCTGTCACGTGATTTATTTACACTCGATGAGAAGAAGCTTGGAGATGAAAGCTCTCTTACAGTGACAAGCCCTATTTCAGGGAATTCCTTGGCACTTATGATTGATGGAGATGGAGAAATATATGCCGATTACCGGACTGAGCTGGCTTCTTTCCTCAAAAAAAGCAAAAAAACGTTTAAACCCGGGTCTGAAATTCAGGATATGATTTGGCAAGAAACCCCCTTTGTACCTGCGTTTTCTGTGAAATATACGGTAAATGACAAACAGGAACCTGTTTTTTTAGAAAATGATATGAAATAGGAATGAACCTTTCACCCGTGCATACAAATAGGGAGAAAGGTTTTTTTATACTTTAATAGATTGAGGATGAGAAATTTTCTAAAGATGTCATATTGAAATAGGACAACGTCATACACATATAGTGTCCTGTGTTTGAATGAAAGAGTTTAATAAAATTGATAAGGATAGGAAGTCCGGGAGGGGATCACTTGGAAAAGGTCGATATTTTCAAGGATATCGCTGAACGAACAGGAGGCGATATATACTTAGGAGTCGTAGGTGCTGTCCGTACAGGAAAATCCACGTTTATTAAAAAATTTATGGAGCTTGTGGTGCTCCCGAATATCAGTAACGAAGCAGACCGGGCCCGTGCGCAGGATGAACTGCCGCAGAGCGCAGCCGGCAAGACGATTATGACTACAGAGCCTAAATTTGTACCGAATCAGGCGATGTCTGTTCATGTGTCTGACGGACTCGATGTCAATATAAGATTAGTAGACTGTGTAGGTTACACAGTGCCCGGCGCAAAAGGATATGAAGATGAAAATGGGCCGCGGATGATCAACACGCCTTGGTACGAAGAACCGATCCCATTTCATGAGGCTGCTGAAATCGGCACACGAAAAGTCATTCAAGAACACTCGACCATCGGAGTTGTCATTACAACAGACGGCACCATTGGAGATATCGCCAGAAGTGACTATATAGAGGCTGAAGAAAGAGTCATTGAAGAGCTGAAAGAGGTAGGCAAACCTTTTATTATGGTCATCAATTCAGTCAGGCCGTATCACCCGGAAACAGAAGCCATGCGTCAGGATTTAAGCGAAAAATATGATATTCCGGTATTGGCAATGAGCGTGGAAAGCATGCGGGAATCAGATGTGCTGAGTGTGCTCAGAGAGGCTCTCTACGAGTTTCCGGTGCTTGAAGTGAATGTTAATCTCCCAAGCTGGGTAATGGTGCTGAAAGAAAACCATTGGCTGCGTGAAAGCTATCAGGAATCCGTAAAGGAAACGGTTAAGGATATTAAGCGTCTTCGGGACGTAGACAGGGTTGTCGGCCAATTCAGCGAGTTTGAGTTCATTGAAAGTGCCGGGTTAGCCGGAATCGAGCTTGGCCAGGGGGTGGCTGAAATTGACTTATATGCGCCGGACCAATTATATGATCAAATCCTGAAAGAAGTGGTTGGCGTTGAAATTCGAGGGAGAGATCATCTGCTTGAGCTCATGCAGGACTTTGCTCATGCGAAAACAGAATATGATCAAGTATCCGATGCCTTGAAAATGGTCAAACAGACGGGATACGGCATTGCGGCGCCTGCTTTAACTGATATGAGTCTCGATGAGCCGGAAATTATACGGCAGGGCTCCCGATTTGGTGTGAGGCTGAAGGCTGTCGCTCCGTCGATCCATATGATCAAAGTAGACGTCGAAAGCGAATTCGCGCCGATTATCGGGACAGAAAAACAAAGCGAAGAGCTTGTACGCTATTTAATGCAGGACTTTGAGGATGATCCGCTCTCCATCTGGAACTCCGATATCTTCGGAAGATCACTGAGCTCAATTGTGAGAGAAGGGATTCAGGCAAAGCTGTCATTAATGCCTGAAAACGCACGGTATAAACTAAAAGAAACGTTAGAAAGAATCATTAATGAAGGTTCAGGCGGCTTAATCGCCATCATCCTGTAATACCGAAAGACCTCTTTATAGAATGGGAGGTCTTTTTTCTTTGCTCTTAATAATGGAAAAGGATCAAGGAATAGGATGAAAAAAGGAAAAAAAGGAATATTTGTTCGATAAATCACGTTAAATCCTTGACGAGCAAGGGATTGACGCTTTAAAATGCTTGATATGGCTTTTTATATGTGTTACTCTACATACAGAAATTCTTCACTTTGTTGGACAAACATTCCTCAGAGTGCAGTTTTTCATAAAAAGCCGTTTCATTGTCTTTCTTGCCTGCTCTGATTTTTTTCTGAGACAGGTTTAGAATCAGACTGAACTGTGAAGAAATGATAATAAACGAACTGAATCTATTCCTTTTGGGAGGAGGTGAAAGGCATGAACAAAACAGAACTTATCAATGCGGTTGCAGAAGCAAGCGAATTGTCTAAAAAAGACGCTACAAAAGCAGTTGACTCTGTTTTTGATACGATCTTAGATGCACTTAAAAACGGTGATAAAATCCAACTGATCGGTTTTGGTAACTTCGAGGTGCGTGAACGTTCTGCACGTAAAGGACGCAACCCTCAAACAGGTGAAGAAATCGAAATTCCAGCAAGCAAAGTACCTGCTTTCAAACCAGGTAAAGCGCTTAAAGACGCAGTTGCCGGAAAATAATTGTGAATATAGATCGTGTATGCATCTAGCTTACATACACTTTATTTCTTCACAGAAAAGCCCCTTTCTAAGGGGCTTTTCATATTTCAAGAGCAGGGGCTTCCTGATAGGGCATTCACTTTGCTTTTAGCGGGGCATGTGTGCTAGAATCGAAATTAAATGTATTCATTGGTGGAGGACACAGAACATGAAAGAAGTTAATAAAGAGCAAATCGAACAAGCTGTTCGTCAAATTTTAGAAGCGATCGGAGAAGACCCGAATAGAGAAGGGCTTCTTGATACTCCGAAACGAGTCGCAAAGATGTACGCCGAAGTATTCTCCGGCTTAAATGAAGATCCAAAAGAACATTTCCAAACTATCTTCGGTGAAAACCATGAGGAGCTTGTTCTTGTAAAAGATATCGCGTTTCATTCTATGTGTGAGCATCACCTTGTTCCCTTTTATGGAAAAGCACACGTTGCATATATACCGCGAGGCGGAAAGGTCACAGGGCTCAGCAAGCTGGCACGTGCCGTTGAAGCCGTTGCAAAGCGACCGCAGCTTCAGGAACGCATCACTTCTACAATTGCCGAAAGCATCGTAGAAACGCTTGACCCGTATGGTGTAATGGTAGTGGTGGAAGCAGAACACATGTGCATGACGATGCGCGGTGTCAGAAAACCAGGTGCAAAAACTGTCACTTCAGCGGTCAGAGGCATTTTTAAAGATGACGCAGCTGCCCGCGCTGAAGTATTGGAACATATTAAACGCCAGGACTAATAAAGATAGAGGGTGCTATAAATGAACGAAAAGCATTCAAGTGATTTTGTCGTTATTAAAGCGGTTGAGGACGGAGTGAATGTGATCGGCCTGACAAGAGGAACAGACACAAAGTTTCACCATTCCGAAAAACTCGACAAGGGAGAAGTAATCATCGCTCAGTTCACAGAGCATACTTCAGCCATTAAAGTCAGAGGAGAGGCACTCATTCAAACCGCATACGGAGAAATGAAAAGCGAAAAAAAATAAGCTGGCTGTCCCCGCTGTTAAAAGCAAATGTTCGCAAACAGCGGGAGAATACAGCCAATTTCTTTTTTTTATGCTATAATGATACCTGCGTAAGTGAATGAAAAGATAAGACTTATACATAGATTAAGAATAAATGTGAATTTGGGGACAAGGGTGATATTTTTGCAAGACATCTACGGAACTTTAGCCAATCTGAACACGAAATTAAAACAAAAGCTGTCTCATCCTTATTTAGCGAAGCATATTTCTGCGCCAAAAATTGATGAGGATAAGCTTCTTCTTTTTCATGCTTTATTTGAAGAAGCTGACAAAAAAAACAACGACAGAGAAAATTATATTGTAACAGCGATGCTTGTACAAAGCGCCCTTGATACCCATGATGAAGTGACGACAGCCAGAGTCATAAAACGAGACGAAAACAAAAACCGCCAATTGACTGTTCTCGCAGGCGATTATTTCAGCGGGCTGTACTACTCTCTACTATCTGAAATGAAGGATATCTACATGATTCGGACGCTTGCTACAGCCATCAAAGAAATCAATGAACATAAAATTCGTCTATATGACCGTTCTTTCAAGGACGAACAAGATTTTTTGGAAAGTGTCGGCATCGTTGAATCAGCTTTATTCCATCGGGTTGCAGAGCACTTCAACCTCCCGCGATGGAAAAAGCTGTCGAGCGATTTTTTTGTATGTAAGCGGCTTATGAACGGAAATGATACATTTCTGGATGTGATCGGCAGTTTTATACAGCTGGGAAAAACAAAAGAAGAGATATTAGAAGATTGTTTTAAAAAAGCAAAAAACAGCATTGAGTCACTTTTGCCTCTAAATTCACCTGTTCAGCACATTTTATTAAACCGTCTAAAGACAATCAGCCAAGATCAAACCTATCATCAGAAAGTGGAAGAAGGGTAAACCATTATGCAGGAATCAAAAGAACAGCGCGTACATGGAGTATTTGAAAAAATATCAAAAAACTACGACCAAATGAACTCTGTCATCAGTTTTCAGCAGCATAAAAAATGGCGCGATAAAACGATGCGCATTATGGATGTGAAAGAAGGCGCCAAAGCGCTTGATGTCTGCTGCGGAACGGCTGACTGGACGATCGCTCTTGCAAAAGCAGCCGGAAAAAGCGGCGTGATTAAGGGCTTGGATTTCAGTGAAAATATGCTGAGCGTCGGACAGCAGAAAGTAAAAAACGGCGGATTCAGCCAAATTGAACTGCTGCATGGAAATGCGATGGAGCTTCCTTTTGAAGATGATACGTTTGATCATGTCACGATTGGCTTCGGACTCCGCAATGTCCCTGATTACTTGACTGTACTGAAAGAGATGAGACGTGTGGTGAAGCCGGGCGGGCAGGTGGTTTGCCTTGAAACCTCCCAGCCGGAAATGTTCGGATTCAGACAGGCCTACTTTATGTACTTTAAGTATATTATGCCGTTTTTCGGGAAGCTGTTTGCAAAAAGCTATAAAGAATATTCATGGCTTCAAGAATCAGCCAGAGAGTTCCCTGGAATGAAGGAACTGGCAGGCCTGTTTGAAGAGGCGGGCTTGAAAAATGTCCAATATCATTCGTTTACTGGCGGAGTCGCTGCCACGCATATCGGATGGAAATGAAAACACAGATGTTTGGGTGAATGATATGAAATTTAAAATGGCCTACTCTTTTTTAAATGACGATATAGATGTGATCGAAAGAGAACTTGAACAAACCGTACGTTCCGATTATCCGCTTTTAAGCGAGGCAGGTCTTCACCTGCTGCAGGCAGGTGGAAAGCGTATTCGGCCTGTCTTCGTGCTGCTTTCCGGCATGTTTGGCGATTACGATATTAATAAAATTAAATATGTCGCCGTCACTTTGGAAATGATTCACATGGCATCTTTGGTTCATGATGATGTCATTGATGATGCGGAGCTTCGGAGAGGGAAGCCGACAATCAAGGCAAAGTGGGATAATCGCATTGCGATGTACACAGGAGATTATATGCTTGCGGGATCTCTTGAAATGATGACAAGAATTAACGAACCGAAAGCCCATAGGATTTTGTCACAGACCATTGTTGAAGTTTGTCTAGGGGAAATCGAGCAGATCAAAGACAAATACAACATGGAACAAAATCTCAGAACATATCTCCGCCGTATCAAAAGAAAAACGGCGCTCCTGATCGCGGTCAGCTGCCAGCTTGGGGCCATTGCGTCCGGGGCTGATGAAAAGATCCATAAGGCGCTGTACTGGTTTGGGTATTACGTTGGCATGTCTTATCAAATCATTGATGATATCCTTGACTTTACCTCGACTGAGGAAGAGCTGGGCAAACCCGTTGGAGGAGATTTGCTTCAAGGAAATGTCACATTGCCAGTGCTGTATGCTCTGAAAAATCCAGCATTAAAGAATCAGCTGAAATTGATTAACAGCGAGACAACGCAGGAACAGCTTGAACCAATTATTGAGGAAATCAAAAAAACGGATGCGATTGAAGCATCTATGGCAGTAAGCGAAATGTATTTGCAAAAAGCTTTCCAGAAGTTAAATACGCTACCGAGAGGGCGTGCACGTTCGTCTCTTGCGGCCATCGCAAAATATATCGGTAAAAGAAAATTTTAATTTTTGTAGATATTAAGAAATTTCTCCACCCCGGATTGATTAATTATCAGAAAGATGTTACGATTTCGGTGTGCAGTGTGAAAGCCTATACATACATAATGATGGGGTGGAGAATGTGATGGAAAAGACTTTTATCATGGTGAAACCAGACGGTGTCCAACGTCAGCTCATTGGGGATATTTTATCCAGATTTGAACGTAAGGGCTTACAGTTAGCTGGTGCCAAGTTAATGAGAGTGACTGAACCAATGGCTGAGAAACACTACGCCGAACATCAAGGGAAGCCTTTCTTCGGAGAGCTCGTTGAGTTTATAACTTCAGGACCTGTATTCGCAATGGTTTGGGAAGGCGAAAATGTCATTGAAGTGACGAGACAGCTGATCGGAAAGACAAATCCTAAAGAAGCTTTGCCTGGTACGATTCGGGGAGATTATGGCATGTTTGTCGGAAAAAACATCATCCACGGCTCTGATTCTCTCGAAAGTGCAGAACGCGAGATTAACATTTTCTTTAAGAATGAAGAATTAGTATCATATCAACAGCTTATGGCAGGCTGGATCTATTAATCATTATGAAAATAAGTAACAGAGCCGGCACCATGTCATACCGCCGGTTTTCGATTTATTTTGTAAAGGTTTACATTAAAGTGAATAAAGGGTTTAATGGCAGGGTGTATCAGACTCCTGCCTTTTCTAACGATCTAAAATCAGCTGCAAAGCTGATTTTTTTATTGAAAGAATACAATTTCCTGATAAAACAAGCTATACTAGGACGAAAAGACCGCGAGACTGGGAGAGTAGAGATGGATACATACAGCGTATTTACAACGAAGTGGAAACAATTGACTGGAGTCGATTTGACATTATATAAAGAAGCACAAATGAAGAGAAGGCTGACGTCGCTTTATGAGAAAAAGGGGTTTCAAAGCTTCAAGGACTTTGCGGCGGCCTTGGAAAAGGATCATGCCCTCTTAAATGAAACATTGGACAGGATGACGATCAATGTTTCAGAATTTTATCGTAATTATAAAAGATGGGAAGTTCTTGAGACTGCTATTCTTCCGTTAATCAAGCACTCTAAGCCTTTAAAGATATGGAGTGCCGCATGTTCGACAGGAGAGGAGCCTTATACGCTTGCCATGCTTTTGGATCAGCAGAAAGATCTTCCCGGCTTTCATATTTTGGCGACTGATATTGATGAAAAAGCATTGGATAAAGCGAAGAAAGGCGTCTATCAAGAGCGGTCTTTACAGGAAGTGCCTTCATCTGTAAAAAATCGTTATTTTACTCAAAACGCAAATAGGAGTTATGAAGTAAAAGCGGAAGTCAAAAAGAATATTACATTCAAAAAGCACAATCTACTGGCTGATCGTTATGAACAAGACTTTGACTTAATTGTGTGCCGAAATGTATTTATTTATTTTACAGAAAGCGCGAAGGAAGAGCTTTATTTAAAAATGGCACATAGCTTAAAAAAGAATGGAGTCCTATTTGTCGGCAGCACCGAGCAAATCTTCAATCCGGAAAAATTCGGCCTGGCTCCAGCCGATACTTTCTTTTATCAAAAAAGATAGACTGACTTTTTGCTGAAAAATATGTTATAGTAGTTTTACTTAAAAGCGTTAATGTGATGAAGGGAGAAGAAGTCATGAGATATTTAACAGCCGGAGAATCACACGGCCCCCAACTGACAACCATTATTGAAGGAGTGCCTGCCGGGCTTTATATAACGGAGGAAGATATCAATTTTGAGCTTGCCAGACGCCAAAAAGGCCACGGCCGCGGCCGCCGCATGCAGATCGAAAAAGACCAGGCCAAAATTATGAGCGGGGTGCGTCATGCACGAACACTCGGTTCACCAATTGCTCTCGTCGTTGAAAATAATGATTGGAAGCATTGGACAAAAATCATGGGCGCGGCTCCAATTACAGAGGATGAAGAAAAGGAAATGAAGCGCCAAATTTCCAGACCGAGACCTGGACACGCTGACTTAAACGGTGCGATTAAATATAATCACCGTGATATGAGAAATGTGCTTGAGCGCTCTTCAGCGAGGGAAACAACTGTCCGAGTGGCGGCAGGAGCTGTCGCTAAAAAGATTCTTTCTGAGCTCGGCATTAAGGTGGCAGGTCACGTATTGCAAATTGGCGCAGTTAAAGCGGAAAAAACAGAATATACGTCAATTGATGACCTGCAGCGTGTAACAGAGGAGTCTCCGGTCAGATGCTACGATGAAGAAGCGGGCAAAAAAATGATGGCTGCCATTGATGAAGCGAAGGCCAACGGAGATTCCATCGGCGGAATTGTAGAAGTCATTGTCGAGGGAATGCCAGTAGGCGTGGGCAGCTACGTCCATTATGACCGCAAACTGGACAGCAAGCTTGCTGCTGCTGTTCTGTCAATTAACGCATTTAAAGGTGTGGAATTCGGCATCGGCTTTGATGCAGCCGGAAGGAATGGAAGCGAAGTCCATGACGAGATTATTTGGGACGAAGAAAAGGGTTATACCCGCGCTACAAACAGACTCGGTGGACTGGAAGGCGGCATGACGACAGGAATGCCGATTGTTGTCCGCGGAGTCATGAAGCCGATACCGACTTTGTACAAACCGCTGAAAAGCGTAGATATCGAAACGAAAGAACCGTTTTCTGCCAGCATTGAACGTTCAGACAGCTGTGCAGTGCCTGCGGCAAGTGTAGTAGCTGAAGCGGCTGTCGCATGGGAAATTGCGAACGCAGTCGTTGAACAATTCGGCTTAGATCAAATCGACCGCATTAAAGAAAATGTAGAGAATATGAGAAAATTGTCGAGGGAATTTTAATGAAAACACTGCATGTTCAAACCGCTTCCTCGTCGTATCCTGTTTTTATCGGACAAGGCATCAGAAAAGAGGTTTGCGAACTATTAAACTCTCTAAACAGGCCTTTAACACGGATTATGCTTGTCACAGATGAAGAGGTGGACCGCCTGTATGGTGATGAAATGCTTCATTTGCTGCAAGAAAAATGGCCCGTGAAAAAAGTGACGGTGCCGAGCGGAGAGCAGGCGAAATCCATGGACATGTACATAAAACTGCAGAGTGAAGCGATTCGTTTTCATATGGATCGCTCCTCGTGCGTCATCGCGTTCGGTGGCGGTGTTGTAGGAGATCTTGCCGGTTTTGTGGCTGCCACTTTTATGCGCGGCATTGATTTCATCCAAATACCTACAACGCTCTTGGCGCATGACAGTGCAGTTGGAGGAAAGGTAGCCGTGAACCATCCGCTCGGAAAAAATCTAATCGGTGCGTTTTATCAGCCGAAGGCCGTGCTCTACGATACAGACTTCCTGCGTTCTTTGCCTGAAAAAGAGCTTCGATCCGGAATGGCAGAAGTGATTAAACACGCTTTTATCTATGACAAAGCGTTTTTGGAAGAGCTGCTGAATATCCGCTCACTGCGTGATATCACCAGTGATCAGCTGAATGACATGATTTTTAAAGGGATTTCAATAAAAGCATCTGTCGTTCAGCAGGATGAAAAAGAAGAGGGGATTAGAGCTTACTTAAACTTCGGGCATACGCTCGGCCATGCCGTTGAGGCTGAATATGGATACGGACGGATCACTCACGGTGATGCCGTAGCCCTCGGAATGCAGTTTGCTTTATATATAAGCGAAAAGACAGCGGGCTGTGAAATGGACAGGAAACGTTTGGTCAGCTGGCTAATAAGCCTGGGCTATCCAAATCAAATTAAAAATGAGACGGAAACCTCGGTTCTATTGGACCGTATGATGAATGATAAGAAAACCCGCGGCGGGAAGATTCAGTTTATCGTGCTCAACGAATTAGGAAAAGTTGCTGATCACATATTTTCCAGAAATGAACTTGAGAGCTGGCTGAACAAATGGCGATTGGAGGAGACATCATGATGATTCGCGGAATTCGCGGAGCAACTACAGTTGAACGAGATACTGAAGAAGAAATTTTACAAAAAACTAAACAGCTGTTAGAGAAAATCATAGAAGAAAACAAAACAAAACCAGAAGATGTTGTTCAAATGCTTCTTTCGGCGACACCTGATTTGCACTCCGTTTTCCCGGCAAAAGCTGTCCGTGAGCTTTTAGGATGGCAGTATGTGCCGGTAACCTGTATGCAGGAAATGGACGTAACCGGCGGTCTGAAAAAATGCATCAGAGTCCTGATGACCGTCCAGACAGATGTTCCTCAGGATCAGATCAGGCACGTATATTTAGAAAAAGCCGTTGTATTAAGACCCGATTTATCATTGACAAAAAATACTGAATTGTAATACGATAGGAACAGCTTAGAAATACACAAGAGTGTGTATAAAGCGATTGAATGAGTTGAGTTAGAGAATAGGGTAGCAGAGAATGAGTGTAGTTGAGCTGAGACATGTATGTTTATTCTACCCAAAAGAAGTCTTTCTTTTGGGTTTATTTGTTATATAATGTTTTATCCTCTCATGCCATCTTCTCATTCTCCTTGCCATAAGGAGTGAGAGCAATGTATTTCCAATCCAACATTTCTGCATTTTTACAGGACAGCTTGTCCCACCACACCATACCGATTGTGGAGACCTTCACAGTCGATACGATGACACCCATTCAAATGATAGAGAAGCTCGACAGGGAGATTACGTATTTTCTTGAAAGCAAGGATGATACATCCAATTGGTCAAGATATTCGTTTATCGGCCTGAATCCATTTCTCACGATTAAAGAAGAGCAGAGCCGTTTTACAGCTACAGATCGGGACGGCAGATCTCATTACACAGGAAATGAACTTAAAGAAGTTCTGAATTGGATGAATAACACGTACAAAATCAAAACGCCCGAGCTAAGCATTCCTTTTGTAGGTGGAGCTGTCGGGTACTTAAGCTACGATATGATCCCGCTGATTGAGCCTTCTGTTCCTCCGCATTCAAAAGAAACGGGAATGGAAAAGTGTATGCTGTTTGTTTGCCGGACATTAATTGCATATGACCATGAAACCAAAAACGTCCACTTTATCCAATATGCAAGGCTTAATGGAAAGGAAACAGAAAACGAAAAAATTGATATATTTCAACAGAATCATCAAGAGCTTCAAGCTCTCATAGAAAAAATGATGGATCAAAAAAACATAAAAGAACTGTTTCTCTCTGCTGATTCATATAAGACACCCAGCTTTAAGACAGTCTCTTCTAATTATGAAAAACCAGCTTTTATGGCTGATGTAGAAAAAATAAAAGAATATATAAAAGCCGGTGATATCTTCCAAGGCGTTCTGTCACAAAAATTTGAGATTCCGATAAAATCAGATGCCTTTGAGTTATATCGAGTGCTTAGGATCGTTAATCCTTCTCCGTATATGTATTATATGAAACTCCAAGACAGAGAAATAGTCGGCAGCTCTCCTGAACGTTTAATCCACGTTAAGGACGGGCACTTGGAAATCCATCCGATTGCCGGTACGAGAAAACGAGGCGCTGATAAAGAGGAAGATGAAAAACTCAAAGTTGAGCTGCTGAAGGATGAAAAAGAAAAAGCGGAGCACTACATGCTCGTTGATCTTGCCCGGAACGATATTGGCAGAGTAGCAGAATATGGATCTGTTTCTGTGCCGGAGTTCACAAAAATTGTCTCCTTTTCCCATGTCATGCACATTATTTCGGTGGTTACAGGCCGATTGAAAGAAGGGATTCACCCTGTCGATGCACTGATGTCCGCTTTCCCGGCGGGAACTTTAACAGGTGCTCCCAAAATCCGTGCCATGCAGCTGTTGCAAGAGCTCGAGCCAACACCGAGAGAGACATACGGCGGCTGTATCGCCTACATCGGATTTGACGGTAATATCGACTCTTGTATTACGATTCGCACCATGAGTGTAAAGAACGGTGTTGCATCGATACAGGCAGGTGCTGGAATTGTTGCGGATTCTGATCCGGAAGCCGAATACGAAGAAAGCTGTAATAAAGCCGGTGCGCTGCTGAAAACGATTCATATTGCAGAAGACATGTTCCATAGCAAGGAGGATAAAGCTGATGAACAAATTTCTACAATTGTGCGTTGACGGAAAAACACTTACTGCCGATGAGGCAGAAGCGCTGATGAATATGATGATAACAGAGGAAATGGCGCCTTCTGAAATCGGCGGCATATTGTCTATTCTGGCTCATCGGGGAGAGACGCCAGAAGAGCTTACGGGCTTTGTGAAAGCGATGCGGGCACGCGCTCTTACAGTAGATGGACTTCCTGAAGTTGTTGATACATGCGGAACCGGAGGAGATGGTATTTCCACTTTTAATATCTCAACGGCATCAGCAATTGTTGCCTCAGCAGCAGGGGCAAAAATCGCTAAGCACGGCAATCGCTCTGTCTCTTCTAAAAGCGGAAGCGCTGATGTGTTGGAGGTGTTAGAGGTTCCAATTCAAACCACTCCCGAAAAGATCAAAAGCAGCATTGAAGCAAACAACATGGGATTTCTTTTTGCACCGCTTTATCATTCCTCTATGAAACATGTAGCGGGTACTAGAAAAGAACTGGGTTTTAGAACGGTATTTAATTTGCTCGGGCCGCTCAGCAATCCCTTGCAGGCGAAGCGTCAGGTGATCGGGGTCTATTCGGCTGAAAAAGCCGGATTGATGGCAAGCGCACTGGAGACGTTTCAGCCAAAGCACGTTATGTTCGTATCAAGCCGTGACGGTTTAGATGAGCTTTCAATTACAGCACCGACCGACGTGATTGAATTAAAGGAGGGGGAGCGCCGGGAATATACTGTTTCACCGGAAGCTTTCGGTTTCACAAAGGGCAGACTTGAAGATTTACAGGTGCAGTCACCAAGAGAGAGTGCTTGTCTCATTCAGAATATTTTTGAAAATAAAAGCAGCAGTTCCGCTCTATCTATTACTGCTTTTAATGCAGGGGCTGCGATATACACGGCGGGGATCACCGCCTCACTGAAGGAAGGAACGGAGCTAGCATTAGAGACGATTACAAGCGGAGGCGCTGCCGCGCAGCTTGAACGACTAAAGCAGAAAGAGGAAGAGATCTATGCTTGAAAACATCATGAAACAAAAGAAAGAAGAAGTAAACACACTGGTCCTGCCGGAAGAGCAGCCTTTCGAAAAACGTTCATTTAAAGAGGCGCTGGCAAGCCCGAATCGGTTTATCGGGTTGATTGCTGAAGTGAAGAAAGCGTCGCCGTCAAAAGGGCTTATTAAAGAGAATTTTGTCCCTGAACGGATTGCAAAAGACTATGAAACTGCGAAAGCAGATGCGCTTTCCGTTTTAACAGACACCCCGTTTTTTCAAGGGGAAAACAGCTATTTATCAGACGTAAAGCGCGCTGTTTCGATACCTGTACTCCGAAAAGATTTTATTATTGATTCTCTTCAAGTGGAGGAGTCCAGAAGAATCGGCGCGGATGCCATATTATTAATTGGCGAAGTGCTGGATCCCTTACACCTTCATGAATTATATCTAGAAGCAGGTGAAAAGGAGATGGACGTGTTAGTCGAGGTCCATGATGCAACAACGCTGGAACAAATATTGAAAGTGTTCACGCCTGATATTCTCGGCATAAACAACCGAAACCTAAAAACTTTTGAAACCTCTATTATGCAGACAGAACAAATCGCATCTCTTGCCCCGAAAGACTCATTGCTTGTCAGCGAAAGCGGAATCGGTTCTTTAGAACATGTAACATTTGTCAAAGAACATGGAGCACGAGCTGTGCTTATCGGTGAATCATTGATGAGACAAACGTCACAGCAAAAAGCAATCCATGCTTTGTTTGGGGAGTGAGGATGTGAAGAAGCCGGCATTAAAATATTGCGGCATACAGTCACTGCAGGATTTGCAGCTTGCAGCAGACTCGCAGGCTGATTATTTGGGCTTTATTTTTGCTGAAAGCAAACGAAGAGTATTTCCGCAAGATGTGAAAAAGTGGCTGAGTCAAGGTTGTGTCGAAAAACAGGTTGCAGGGGTTTTTGTTAATGAGTCGATAGAGACAATATTACGAATTGCCGACGACTTGAATCTCAATGTTATTCAGCTCCATGGTGATGAGGAACCTGCGGATGCCAATGCGCTTCGCATGCTGACAGATTGTGAAATATGGAAGGCGCTTCACCATCATGAGAACACAACTCAAGAAATAGCACGTTTTAAAGATGATGTTGACGGCTTTGTGATTGATTCATCTGTCAATGGGGCAAGAGGGGGCACTGGTGTTGCTTTTTCTTGGGGCTGTGTGCCGGAATACCAGCAGGCCGCTATAGGCAAACGCTGTTTTATCGCAGGCGGCGTGAATCCGGACACTATCACAGACTTAATGAAATATTACCCGGCAGGAATTGACCTTGCCAGCGGAATCGAAAAAAACGGACAAAAAGATCAGAATCTAATGAGGCTTTTAGAAGAAAGGATGAACCGATATGTATCCATATCCGAATGAAATAGGCAGATACGGTGATTTTGGCGGAAAGTTTGTTCCGGAAACACTAATGCAGCCTTTAGCAGAAATTGAAACCGCATTTAGAGAGGTCAAGGATGATCCTGCTTTTCGTAATGAATATGACAAGCTGTTGAATGACTATTCCGGTAGGCCGACTGCACTCACGTTCGCTGATCGAGTTACTGAGTATTTAGGCGGCGCAAAAATTTATTTGAAACGAGAAGATTTGAACCATACAGGGTCTCATAAAATCAATAATGCGTTAGGTCAAGCGCTGCTCGCTAAGAAAATGGGAAAAACGAAAATCATTGCTGAAACCGGTGCCGGTCAGCACGGTGTGGCCGCGGCAACAGTCGCAGCCAAATTCGGCTTTTCCTGCACTGTGTTTATGGGCGAGGAGGATGTTGCCCGCCAGTCTTTGAACGTTTTCCGCATGAAGCTTCTTGGAGCGGAGGTTGTGCCTGTTACAAGCGGAAATGGCACATTGAAGGATGCCACAAATGAAGCGATTCGGTACTGGGTTCAGCATTGCGAGGATCATTTTTACATGATTGGATCAGTTGTCGGACCGCACCCTTATCCGCAGGTGGTCCGAGAATTTCAGAAAATGATTGGAGCAGAAGCGAAGAATCAGCTGAAACACATTGAAGGCACTCTGCCTGATAAAGTAGTGGCGTGTGTAGGCGGAGGAAGCAATGCAATCGGCATGTTTCAGGCGTTTTTAGACGAAGATGTTGAACTGATCGGCGCTGAAGCAGCTGGAAAAGGAATTGACACTCCTCTTCATGCCGCTACTATGTCAAAAGGAACCGTAGGCGTAATTCACGGTTCATTGACTTATCTGATTCAAGATGAGTTCGGGCAAATTATTGAGCCTTACTCCATTTCAGCAGGGCTCGACTATCCCGGAATCGGTCCGGAGCACGCATATTTGCATAAGAGCGGCCGTGTCACTTATGACAGTATCACAGATGAAGAAGCGGTGGATGCATTAAAACTCTTGTCAGAAAAAGAGGGGATTTTGCCGGCAATCGAATCTGCCCATGCGTTAGCGAAAGCATTCAAACTCGCCAAAGAGATGGATCGCAATCAAACCATTCTCGTCTGTTTATCAGGACGGGGAGATAAGGATGTCAACACGTTAATGAATGTATTGGAAGAAGAGGTGAAAGCGCATGTTTAAATTAGATCTTCAAGCATCAGAAAAATTGTTTATCCCGTTTATTACAGCGGGAGATCCATCGCCTGAGGTTTCGGTTAAACTGGCGAAGTCACTCCAAAAAGCAGGCGCCACGGCACTGGAGCTTGGTGTTGCATACTCAGACCCGCTTGCAGACGGTCCGGTGATCCAGCGTGCTTCAAAGCGGGCGCTTGATCAGGGAATGAATATCGTAAAGGCAATCGAATTAGGCGGGGAAATGAAAAAAAACGGAGTGAATATTCCGATTATCCTCTTTACGTATTATAATCCTGTGTTACAATTGAACAAAGAATACTTTTTCGCTTTACTGCGGAAAAATCACATTGACGGTCTGCTTGTTCCGGACCTGCCTTTAGAAGAAAGCGCCAGCCTTCAAGCGGAATGCAAAAACCATGAGGTGACGTATATTTCTTTGGTTGCGCCGACAAGCGAAAGCCGTTTGAAAACCATTATTGAACAAGCCGAGGGCTTCGTCTACTGTGTATCTTCTCTAGGTGTAACCGGTGTCCGCAATGAGTTCAATTCATCCGTGTACCCGTTCATCCGGACAGTGAAGGATCTTAGCACTGTGCCGGTTGCTGTCGGTTTCGGTGTATCAAACCGCGAACAGGTCCTGAAGATGAATGAAATTTGTGACGGTGTCGTAGTGGGAAGTGCGCTCGTCAGAAAAATAGAAGAGCTAAAGAACCGGCTCATCGGCGCTGAAACGAGAGATCAGGCGCTGCAGGAGTTTGAAGATTACGCAACGGCGTTTGGCGGCTTATATAGTTTAAAATGAGGTGACTGGATTTGCGTATCAAAGAACATTTAAAACAGCTGAAGCCTTATCAGCCAGGTAAGCCGATTGAAGCAGTGAAATCAGAATATGGCTTGGATAAAGTTGTGAAGCTTGCTTCAAATGAGAATCCGTACGGCTGTTCAGAAGCTGCAAAAGAGGCGCTTCAACATGAGATTCAACAGCTTGCGCTTTATCCGGACGGGTATAGCGCGGCTTTGCGGGCAAGGCTCAGTGAGCACCTCAATGTCAGTGAAACATCACTTATTTTCGGAAACGGCTCAGATGAAATCATTCAAATCATCTGCCGGGCATTTTTAAACGATAAAACCAACACGATAACTGCTGCCCCGACTTTTCCGCAATATAAACATAATGCAGTCATTGAAGGCGCTGAAGTTCGTGAAATTGCACTTCGTCCTGACGGCTCTCATGATTTAGATGCCATGTTAGAAGCGATTGATGAACAGACACAAGTCGTTTGGATATGCAGTCCGAATAACCCGACTGGCACTTATACTTCAGAAGGGGAATTACTCGCATTTCTGGAGCGCGTTCCTTCTCATGTCCTCGTTGTTCTTGACGAAGCATATTATGAATATGTAACAGCTGAGGATTACCCGGAAACTGTGCCGTTATTAAACAAGTATTCCAATCTGATCATATTGCGGACATTTTCAAAGGCTTACGGTCTGGCTGCGCTCAGAGTCGGATACGGAATTGCTGACGAGGGCTTAATTCGCCAGATTGAGCCGGCGAGAGAGCCATTTAACACGAGCCGTCTAGGCCAGGCTGCGGCAATCGCAGCACTTGATGATCAAGCGTTTATTGCTTCCTGTGTCGAGCAAAATAAATCAGGCCTTCAGCAATATTATGATTTTGCGAAGACTCATGGTTTAAAGTGCTACCCTTCACAGACAAACTTTGTGTTAATTGATTTTAACCGCCCTTCCGATGAACTGTTTCAGGCTCTGCTGGAAAAAGGCTATATTGTCCGGTCAGGAAATGCATTAGGTTTCCCGACATCACTCCGGATTACGATCGGAACAAAAGAGCAAAATGAAGAAATCCTTGCAATCTTAGCTGAAATTTTATAAGAGGTGATCAAATATCACCTCTTTAGTCTATAAACCAGGTGATGACGTATGAATCAATTGAGAGATACAATATTGCTCATCGGTCTCGGATTGATAGGCGGTTCGATTGCGTTAGCGATCAAAAAAGAGCATCCGGGCAAACGGATTATCGGAGTCGACATCTGTGATGAACAGGTAGTAGCCGCATTAAAATTAGGTGTGATAGATGAGCGTGCTGATTCGTTTATTAGCGGTGCAGAAAAGGCAGCTACAATAATCATTGCCACACCTGTTGCGCAAACCCTGCTTATGCTTGATGAACTGGCTCATTCAGGAATTGAACATCAGCTTTTGATTACCGATGTAGGAAGCACAAAGCAAAAAGTAGTTCATTACGCTGAGCAAGTGCTGCCTGGCCGCTACCAATTTGTCGGAGGGCATCCGATGGCGGGTTCACATAAATCAGGAGTGGCCGCTGCGAAGGAATTCCTGTTTGAAAATGCATTTTATATTTTAACGCCAGGCCAGAAAACGGACAGACAAGCAGTAGAACAATTGAAACACCTGCTGAAGGGGACGAATGCCCATTTTGTGGAAATGTCACCAGAAGAGCATGATGGCGTTACAAGCGTGATCAGCCATTTTCCGCATATTGTCGCAGCAAGCCTCGTTCATCAAACTCATCATTCAGAAGAACTTTATCCGCTTGTTAAGCGTTTTGCTGCCGGCGGGTTCAGGGATATTACAAGGATAGCATCGAGCAGCCCGGCAATGTGGCGGGATATTCTATTACATAATAAAGATAAAATCTTGGACCGTTTTGATGAGTGGATTCGTGAAATTGAGACAATCCGGACATACGTAGAACAAGAAGATGCCGAAAATTTATTTTGTTATTTTAAAACGGCCAAGGATTATCGCGACGGACTGCCGCTTCGGCAGAAGGGCGCGATACCTGCATTTTACGATTTATATGTGGATGTTCCCGATCATCCCGGTGTGATTTCCGAGATAACGGCTATCTTAGCTGCGGAGCGCATCAGTATCACGAATATCCGGATTATTGAAACACGAGAAGATATTAACGGAATTTTAAGGATCAGTTTTCAGTCTGATGACGACCGCAAACGGGCAGAACAATGCATTGAAGCCCGGGCGGAATATGAAACTTTTTATGCTGATTGAGGTGGAAAATAATGAAAAGAGAAAAGGTGCAGGCCTTAAACGGAGAAATACATATTCCTGGTGATAAATCCATTTCTCACCGTTCCGTCATGTTTGGTGCGCTGGCGAAGGGCACAACAACTGTGAAAAACTTTCTGCCGGGAGCGGATTGTTTGAGCACGATTGATTGCTTTAGAAAAATGGGTGTTCAAATTGAGCAAAACGGCAGCGATGTAGTGATTCACGGAAAAGGAATCGATTCCTTGAGTGAGCCAGAAAGCCTTTTAGATGTCGGTAATTCAGGCACAACGATCCGTCTTATGCTCGGTATTTTGGCGGGCCGTCCTTTTTACAGCGCGGTAGCCGGAGATGAGAGCATTGCGAAGCGCCCAATGAAACGTGTAACAGAGCCTTTGAAGCAAATGGGGGCTAAAATCGACGGCAGAGCCGGCGGAGAATTTACACCGCTGTCAGTGAGCGGCGCTTCATTAAAAGGCATTGATTATGTATCACCTGTTGCAAGCGCACAAATTAAATCTGCTGTTTTGCTGGCTGGATTACAGGCTGAGGGCACAACTACCGTCACAGAGCCTCATAAATCTCGGGACCATACTGAGCGGATGCTTTCTGAAGATCAAACGAGCGTTTCCATTACAGGTGGCCAGAAGTTGACAGCTGCTGATATTTTTGTTCCTGGAGACATTTCTTCAGCGGCGTTTTTCCTTGTTGCGGGTGCAATGGTTCCAAACAGCAAGATTGTATTAAAAAACGTAGGTTTAAATCCGACTCGGACAGGTATCATTGATGTCCTTCAAAACATGGGGGCAAAACTTGAAATCATACCATCTGCTGACAGCAGTGCAGAGCCTTATGGTGATTTGGTCATAGAAACGTCATCTCTAAAAGCGGTTGAAATCGGTGGGGATATCATTCCGCGTTTAATTGATGAAATACCTATCATTGCGCTTCTTGCGACCCAGGCGGAAGGAACTACCGTTATAAAGGACGCGGCAGAGCTTAAAGTAAAAGAAACAAACCGCATTGACACCGTGGTTTCTGAGCTTCGTAAGCTAGGTGCTGAGATTGAACCGACAGCAGATGGAATGAAGGTTTATGGCAAGCAAACACTGAAAGGCGGCGCAACAGTGTCCAGCCATGGAGATCATCGAATCGGAATGATGCTTGGTATCGCTTCTTGTATAACTGAAGAGCCAATTGAAATTGAGCAGACAGATGCCATTCACGTTTCTTATCCAACCTTTTTCGAGCATTTAAATAAGCTTTCAAACAAATCCTGAAGATTTTCCTTCAGGATTTTTTGTGCAAATTGTCTGTGAGTCATAATCCGAGGCAAAAAAACATAGCTTGTCTTATAGAGAGAAAAGAAAAAACGAAGAGGGGGGATGCGCTTTATACAAAACGGCAGGTCAGAGGGCTGCTTTACTGTACAGAGGGCGATCTTCCTTTTTTCATTTTCTATCTCAAAAACTTTTGGTAAACTAATAAGACTTAATAATTCCCTGCCGTACAGCAAGCATCTTATTTGCCGGGGGCTTTCGACTGAATTATGATAAGATTAACCCGAACAATAAAGCTTTTTTGTATGGTTGATGTTCTATAGGAAAAGAAAGGACCGGTCCGATTTGAATACATTGATTCAAGAAGCCATAAAATTAGTTGAAGCAGGTGAAACAGAAAAAGGCCTCAACACTCTCTCGAAAGCTGAAAACGAGCTCCATGATGGAGACAAAGCCATTGCAGCCCAGCTTTATTACGAGTGGGGCAATGTAGAAAAAGCGATTTCACTGATCAGTGATTTACATGATTTATATCCAAATGAAACAGAACTGACGAATTTTTACGCTGAACTTTTAATAGATATTGACGAAGAAGAAAAAGCCCTCGCTGTGCTGGAAACCATTCCGGAAACAGATCCATCATATCCGGAAAGCTTGCTGCTTATGGCGGATCTTTACCAGATGCAGGGGTTATTCGAAGTCAGTGAACAAAAGCTTTTACAGGCTAAGTCCATTCTGGACAATGAACCCATTATTGATTTTGCACTGGGTGAACTTTACTTTACTCAGGGAGCTTATGCAAAAGCGGTTCAATATTTTAAAACAACGGCTGAGGAGCAGAGTGAGATCGGAGGCGTTAATGTCCATCAAAGACTGGCCGAATCGTTAAGTGCCTCAGGTGAATTTGAGGATGCCATTCCGTGGTACGAGAAAGCTGTTGATGAGAATCCTGATCCAAATACGATTTTCGGCTATGGGTTTACAGCCTTGCAGGCGGGGTTTGTTAAAACAGCTATTAAGCAGCTGTCTGATTTAAAAGAGCTTGATCCATCTTATTCTTCACTTTATATGCCGCTTTCGAAAAGCTATGAAGCTGAAGGGATGTATGAAGAGGCATTAAAAACGGCAAAAGAGGGTATCAGATATGATGAATACAACAAAGAGCTTTTCCTCTATGCCGCAAAAATGGCTTTAAAAATCGGGAAGTCAGAAGATGGGAAACAGCTGCTTCAGGAGGCGCTTGCACTTGATCCGGGCTTCGTCGAGGCACTTCATACACTTCTTGCCGTATATCATAAAGAAGAGGATTATGAACAGATCATTGATCTTATTCAAGAGGTGCGCGGCTATGGGGAAGAAGATCCGAAATACAATTGGTACCTTGCAAGCGCATATACCGAATTAGAGCAGTACGAGAAAGCAAAACAATCCTTTGAGGCTGCCTTTCTTCACTACCGGGAGGACAGAGATTTCTTATACGAATACGCAAGCTTCCTATTAGAAGAAGGCCTGCAAAAAGAAGCGTTGCCGCTTTTGAAAAAGGTTCTTGAAATTGACGGGGCCAATGAAGAGCTGGAAGAAACGATTTTGCGAATCGAGGATGAATTTTCTAGATAAGCAGGAATGTTCACCATTCATGTGGAACATATAAGTATATAGATTATACGAGCGATAGAGGAGGGAATTACATGCAGACCCCTGTTTCTGTCAATGAGAAAAAAGACTTTATCCGTTGGTTTTTAAACCATTATCAGTTAAAGCGCCGAGAGTGCGTTTGGATCTTGAACTACTTAATGAGCCATGATTCTCTCATGGAAAAGGTTCATTTTGTAGAGCAGGCAGAATTTTGCCCGAGAGGCATTATCATGTCAACACATTGTGTTGAAGAAGTTCCGTTTCGGTTCTATAAAGAGAATGTCATGACAACCGACGCGGAAAAATCTTTTCATGATATTAGATTAAATAAACAGCAGGATTTGTTTATCCAGCTTAATTTCCGTTCAGCTTACAGCTCACCTGAGTATGCTGCAGTATTGGAATCCAACCCTCATATTCCGAAGGATCTGTTTGAGAACAAAAAAGATCAGGGGTTGGCTGAACAAATTTTGGAGCACGCTATTTCCACATTCCAAAGAGAGAAATTATTAAAAGACATTGACGATGCACTAGATCGTCATGATAAAGAAGCATTTGAACAATTATCGCGCCAATTGAAACAGCTCACATAATTTGACCAGCCTTGCATTGTATTGCAAGGCTTGTTGTTGTAAAGGGGGACCAACGATGAGGTGGAGAATGACTGATGCCAAGGAGTATCTGCAAGCTAAGGATTACATTGATACCGCTGTCATTCCATTAATTAACATAAAGGTAGGGGGCCATTTCAAAATGGCGGCGGAGAAAGGAGAATTTACGCAGCTTCTGTCGGAAGAACTGGAAAGGCAGTTAAAGGGACGGGTATATTTACTGCCCCCATATACATATGTTGATAGAAATGAAATAACGGTTCAAGGACTTAAGGATTTGCGGGAAGAGCTTATCTCAGAATTTCCGCATGTTGTGCTGCTCACGTCTGACGAAAATTGGAAAAGTGAGGAAGTGTTAGGCAAAATCATTATTACACCTTCTGTTCCGTTAGAGCATTTAAATGACTCCTTAAAAAGAAAAATGTTAGATGAACGTACTGCTGAAATTTTGAACGTTTTGTTACAGTTGTGGAGCACCCAATAAAAACACTTACATTTCCTTATAAACAATATTTTGGCTATATTGACCTTGCTGAGAGATTCATATATTATGAGGGTGTCTAGAGTTATTGCAATATTTTCTATATTAGTCAGTTTGCAGGGGTGACCTAGAGGGGGGAGAAGTTATGGGCGGAAAACATGATATATCCAGACGTCAATTTTTGAATTATACGCTCACAGGCGTAGGGGGTTTTATGGCGGCTAGTATGCTCATGCCTATGGTTCGCTTTGCACTCGACCCGGTATTAAAATCGACAGGGAAGCAGGACATGGTTCAGGTTGTCAGCGTAGATGAGCTGACAAAAGAGCCGCAGCGTTTTGATTTCAAAATTAACCAAGTCGATGCCTGGTATGAGTCAGAAGAGTCAAGATCAGCCTGGGTCTTCAAAAGCGGGGATGAAATTGTAGCGCTTTCGCCAATTTGTAAGCATTTAGGGTGTACGGTGAACTGGAATAGCGATCCTAAAAATCCGAATAAATTCTTTTGTCCATGCCATTACGGACTCTATGAAAAGGACGGCACCAATGTCCCGGGCACGCCGCCGCTTTCGCCTCTTGATCATTATGAGCAAGAAGTAAAAGACGGCTTCCTGTATCTTGGAAAAGCTAAGCCTAAGGGGGAAGGGTGACATGCTGAACAAAATTTATGACTGGGTAGATGAGCGGCTTGATATTACACCGATGTGGAGGGATATTGCCGATCACGAAGTGCCGGAACATGTTAATCCCGCCCATCATTTCTCTGCGTTCGTGTATTGCTTTGGGGGACTGACGTTTTTTGTAACCGTTATCCAAGTGTTATCTGGAATGTTTTTAACGATGTACTATGTGCCTGATATCAAAAATGCCTGGGAATCGGTATATTATTTGCAAAATGAAGTGGCATTTGGCCAAATTGTTAGGGGAATGCACCATTGGGGTGCGAGCCTGGTCATTGTAATGATGTTTTTACATACGCTAAGGGTCTTTTTCCAGGGGGCGTATAAAAAGCCGCGCGAGCTGAACTGGATTGTCGGTGTTCTGATCTTTTTTGTCATGCTCGGGCTTGGCTTTACAGGCTACTTGCTTCCTTGGGACATGAAGGCTCTGTTTGCAACAAAAGTCGGGCTGCAGATCGCTGAAGCCACGCCTTTGATCGGGACGCAAGTCAAAACACTCCTTGCGGGGCACCCTGATATTGTAGGCGCCCAAACGCTGACTAGGTTTTTTGCGATCCATGTATTCTTTCTTCCTGCCGCATTGTTCGGGCTGATGGCTGCACATTTTATTATGATCCGGAAGCAGGGGATTTCAGGACCGCTTTAAAACTCTTGATCTGCGAATAAAAGGGAGGGGATGACATGCACCGGGGCAAAGGGATGAAATTTGTAGGCGACTCAAGGATACCGGCTGAAAAAAAGCCGAATATACCGAAGGATTATTCGGAGTATCCCGGTAAAACAGAGGCTTTCTGGCCGAATTTCTTGTTGAAGGAATGGATGGTTGGAGCTGTCTTTCTGATCGGTTTTCTTGTTTTGACGATTGTGCATCAGCCGCCGTTGGAGCGGATGGCAGACCCGACTGATACAGGTTATATTCCGCTGCCGGATTGGTATTTTCTTTTCTTATACCAGCTGTTGAAGTATGAATACGCCGCCGGAAGCTTTACAGTGGTCGGCGCCATAATTATGCCGGGACTCGCTTTTGGCGCCCTGCTTTTGGCGCCATTCCTTGACAGAGGAATAGAGAGAAGGCCATGGAAGCGTCCTGTTGCTGTCGGTATGATGCTTTTGGCGATTTCCGCTGCTGTATTTTTGACGTGGCAGTCAGTTGCGACTCACGACTGGGCCAAGGCAGAAGAACAAGGGAAAATCACAAAAGAAGCCGACATTGACACCAATGCAGAAGGATATAAGATTTTTAAGGAGCAGGGCTGTATTTCTTGCCATGGGGATAACCTTCAAGGAGGGGCAGCCGGGCCTTCGTTGGTTGACAGCGGGCTGAAGCCGGATGAAATCAAAAAAATTGCTGTTGAAGGGAAAGGCGAAATGCCGGCGGGCGTATTCAAAGGGAATGATAAGCAGCTCGAAGAACTTGCGAAATTTATTTCTGAAACAACCGCAAAATAACGTGTTCTGAATTGTGAATTGTGAAATGGAAGGATATACTTTTATTATCAAAAGCTGACCCGGCGTCAGCTTTTTTATATGGACATATTATTTTTACAGACTGAGAGTTGATTTGATGTGAAATGGTTTCAATATGTATTAGGACGGCGGCCGATGCTTATTCTTGTCTTAGCCATCAATTTTCTGGGAACGGTTTACGGATACTATTGGTACTTGCCGCAGCTTCTGGAGACACCGGCCCGTTTCCTGATTTTTGTTCCGGACAGTCCGACAGCAACGTTTTTCTTTCTGTTTGTGCTGCTCGCCTTTATCATGAAACGGAACGCTCCGCTCTTTGAGGCGCTTGCGCTAGTCACCCTCGTAAAGTATGGTCTATGGGCGGTCGCTATGAATTTTCTTGTGCTGGCTGTAGAAGGTGACTTGCCGTGGGAGGGCTATATGTTGATTGCCTCGCACTTTGCCATGGCAGTCCAAGGCGTGTTGTACAGTCCGTACTTTCGTTTTTCTTTTTGGCATCTTGCAGTTGCTGCAGTCTGGACGCTGCACAACGATGTTATTGATTACTTGTTTGACATGATGCCGCAATACTCTATGCTTTCTGATTATATGACTGATATAGGGTACGGAACATTTTGGCTGAGCATCTTTTCAATTGGGCTTGCTTACTTTCTCGTGGTCTCGAAAAAGCAAACAAAGCTTGAGCTGATGTAAAGACAATGTTGGTCTATCCTTGTCCCTTTCTTCATATTCTGTAAGGAGAGAGAGTGGGAGGGACCTGCATGAAACGAAAGCTGACGATCTGTTTGTTGATTGCTCTTATTTTTTATAATGGAAATGCCAAGGCTGCAGAGCGGGGAAGTCTCGAAGAGTTGAACGATTTATCCGATACGGTCTTTCAAATGACCCGCCAGTCAAAATATGAAGAGGCACTGCAAGTCCTTGCTTATTTTGAAAAAGCATTAAAGTCCGCTGAGAAAAAAAAGCAAGACACCATGCTAACTGGAGCCCAAATCCGTCAAATCACACTGGGCTATAACGATATGGTACGGAGTTTAAAGCAGGCTGATACTTCAGATACACAAAAACTCAGAGCCGCTGCGCAGTTCAGAATGCTGATGGACGCAGTTGACAATCGATCTAATCCGCTTTGGGGCTCACTGGAAAGACCGATAATGGAAGCCTTTGCTGAACTGAAGCAGGATGTCCAAAAGAATGAAAGTACGAGCTTTCATGAAAAATGGAATGAATTTATCAGTCTATATGATTTGATTTACCCTAGTCTTACAATCGATGTATCAGAGGGTCAGCTTGAAACAGTTGGCAAACATATAGACGTCATTGAGCAAGAGGGATTTCAGCAAATGACTGAGAGCACAAAGCTTGAACGGCTTTCTCTTCTTCAGCATGATCTGAAAAATGTTTTTGACAGGGTGGAGGAGGATGATGCCGATCCGTCTTTACTCTGGGTGATCATCACAACCGGCAGCATCATTATTACAGCCCTGACCTATGTCGGCTACAGAAAGTACAAAGCGGAGAAAAACAAGCTGAAAAAACGGGACTACCCTAAATAAGCATGGAGGGCGGCTGTTGCCGCCTTTTTTCTATCAAATGTCAGCGCGGTAGCGGATTTTTATTTTCGTCAAGCGTAAATCCTTCTCCGAGCACGTCGTGGACATCGCTTACCGCCACAAAGGCATGAGGATCAACTGAGTTAATCACACTTTTCAGCATCACCAATTCGTTTTTCGGCACGACACAATAAAGAACGTCTATATCTTCTTTTGTAAAGGAACCCTGTCCTTTCAAAATGGTGACGCCTCGTTCCATTTCTTCAAGAATCTTTTTCTGGATCAGATCGTTTTTCGAAGAGATAATCGTAGCCCCTTTAGCAGCGTATCCGCCTTCCTGAATAAAATCAATTAATCTTGCAGCGACAAATACCGCCACCAGGGTATACATTGCTTCTTTGTAGGAGAGATACGTAAGCAAAGATAAAATGATGACGCATGCATCGAAAGCAAACATCGTTCTGCCCATTGGAATCCCAAAATACTTATTAATCAAACGGGCGATGATATCAACTCCGCCTGTCGTACCGCCAAACTTGAAAATAATGCCTAATCCGACTCCGATAAACACGCCGGCAAATAAAGAAGCGAGCGCTAAGTCGTGCTGAAGGGGCATATGTATTTCATATCGCTGAAAAATGCTGAGGAACAAAGACAAGGCTACAGTGCCGACAAGGGTATAAACAAACATTGTTCTGCCAAGTAAACGCCAGCCGATAAAAAAGATCGGGATGTTCAAAACCAGGTTCGAGATAGAGGGGCTGATGTGAAAAAGGGCATAAAGCAAAAGTGTAATACCTGTAAAACCGCCCTCAGCCAGATTGTTCTGCATATTGAAGTGAACCAAGCCAAATGAAAAAATTGCCGCTCCGATTAAAATAAAAAATATGTTTTTTAATCTAATTTCTCCAAGCATCACACAAAACCCCTTTTCCTTCCATTAGATAGCGTTTATATTATAGTGGATGAAAAAGAAAACAGCAAACGTGCTTAAACATTTGTCAAACGTATCTGAATTAGCTAACATGTAAGAGGATGATAGGAGGTTTCGTTTAGTGAGTGATAAAACAATGAAAGACATACAGGCTGAAGTAGACCGTTACATCGGCCAATTTAAAGAAGGATATTTCAGCCCGCTTGCCATGATGGCGAGGCTGACCGAAGAACTTGGCGAGCTTGCCAGAGAAGTGAATCACCGCTATGGAGAAAAACCAAAAAAAGCGTCTGAGGATGATAAAAGCATGGAAGAGGAAATGGGCGATGTGCTGTTTGTATTGGTTTGTTTAGCCAACTCCCTTGATATCTCTTTAGAGGAAGCCCACGACCGAGTCATGCATAAATTTAATACTAGAGATAAAGATCGCTGGACCAGAAAAGAAGAAGGAAAGTAGAGGAGATCAGGATGTCAAACGAAACAATTAGAGTAGTCATTGCAGGTCCGCGTGGAAGAATGGGGCAGGAAGCTGTTAAATTGACAGAACGAACACCTCATTTTGACCTTGTCGGGGCCATAGACCATACATACGACCAGCAAAAATTATCTGATGTGATGTCTGTTGAGTCAGATGCTCTCATTTACACAGATATCCGTACATGCTTTACGGAGACACAGCCGGATGTCTTAATTGATTTAACAACGCCTGAAATCGGGAAAGTACATACAAAAATTGCATTAGAGCACGGCGTTCGTCCTGTTGTTGGAACAACTGGTTTCTCAGAAGCTGATTTAAAAGAGCTTACGTCTTTAACAGAAGAGAAGGGAATCGGAGCCATCATCGCTCCAAACTTTGCGCTTGGTGCGGTGCTGATGATGAAATTTTCGAAAATGGCTGCCAACTACTTTGAGGATGTTGAGATTATTGAGCTTCACCATGACCGGAAGCTTGACGCACCAAGCGGAACGGCGCTGAAAACAGCGGAAATGATTTCAGAAGTCCGTCAAGAAAAACAGCAAGGACACCCGGATGAAAAAGAAATTCTCCCTGGAGCAAGAGGAGCGGAGCAAAACGGTATCCGCTTGCACAGTGTCCGTCTTCCGGGATTGATCGCACATCAGGAAGTCATGTTCGGCATGGATGGCCAAACGCTTCAGATCCGCCACGATTCCTATAACCGCGCTTCCTTCATGTCAGGTGTTAAACTGTCAGTCGAACAAGTCATGAAGATTGATCAGCTTGTGTACGGATTAGAAAATATCATTGATTAGACAGGGGGATAAATGATGAAAATAGCTTTGATCGCGCATGACAAGAAAAAACAGGATATGGTTCAATTTACAACTGCCTATCGAGATATTTTGAGGCAACATGATCTATACGCTACCGGCACAACAGGGTTGAAAATTCAAGAGGCGACAGGTCTTCAAATTGAACGTTTTCAATCCGGCCCTTTAGGGGGGGACCAGCAAATCGGTGCACTGATCGCGGCCAATGCACTCGATCTTGTCATCTTTTTGCGCGACCCGCTGACCGCGCAGCCGCATGAACCGGATGTCTCGGCATTAATCCGGTTATGTGATGTGTATTCCATTCCGCTCGCTACAAATATGGGTACTGCGGAGATTTTGGTCCGCACACTTGATGATGGTGTTTTCGAATTCCGCGACCTTCTTCGGGGAGAAGAGCCGAATGTATAATGCTGACGTTCTTGCGTTTGGCGCCCACAGTGATGATGTCGAGATCGGAATGGGCGGCACAATTGCGAAGCTTGTCAAACAGGGAAAAAAAATAATGATATGCGATTTGACTCAAGCGGAGCTCTCTTCAAACGGAACGGTTAGTTTACGTAAAGAAGAAGCAGCTGAAGCAGCACGTGTGTTAGGTGCAGAAAAAAGAATTCAGCTGACACTTCCAGACCGCGGTCTGATAAAGAGTGATTCGGCAATTCGGGCAATTGTCAGTGTCATCAGAACCTGCCGGCCTAAAGCAGTTTTTATGCCGTATAAAAAGGATCGCCATCCGGATCACGGCAATGCAGCCGCACTGGTGGAAGAAGCGATCTTTTCCGCAGGAATTCACAAATTTAAAGACGAAAAAAGCCTTCCCGCGCATAAAGTAAACAAGGTCTACTACTATATGATCAATGGCTTTCACCAGCCTGATTTTGTCATTGATATCTCGGATACAATAGAGGCCAAAAAACAAAGCCTCAATGCCTACAAAAGCCAGTTTATACCGTCAAAGGATTCAGTTTCAACTCCTCTGACGAATGGCTATATCGAAATCGTTGAAGCGAGAGAAAAGCTTTACGGTAAAGAAGCGGGTGTGGAGTATGCCGAAGGTTTCTTTTCCAAACGGATGCTGATGCTCGATCATGATGTGCTTGGGGGAGAACAATGAAAAAACTAAAAATAGGGATCACATGCTATCCGAGCGTCGGAGGCTCAGGTATCATTGCGACAGAACTGGGGAAGCAGCTTGCTGAAAAGGGACATGAAATCCATTTTATCACGTCAAGCATTCCGTTTAGACTAAATACATATCACCCCAATATTCATTTTCATGAAGTTGAGGTTAATCAATACGCTGTTTTCAAGTATCCTCCGTATGATTTGACATTGGCAAGCAAAATCGCTGAGGTGGCAGAACGGGAAAATTTAGATATTATCCATGCTCACTACGCTCTCCCGCATGCGGTTTGCGCCTATCTTGCGAAGCAGATGCTGAAACGCCAAATCGGCATTGTGACAACTTTGCATGGCACGGATATCACGGTGTTAGGCTATGACCCGTCTCTAAAAGATCTTATCCGTTTTGCCATTGAGGCGTCAGACAGGGTGACAGCTGTCTCCTCAGCGCTTGCAGCTGAAACGTACGATTTAATTAAACCGGAGAAAAAAATTGAAACAATTTATAACTTTATAGACGAGCGCGTGTATCTGAAGAAAAACACTGTGGCAATTAAAGAGAAACATGGTATTCTACCAGACGAAAAAGTTGTCATCCATGTGTCCAACTTTAGAAAGGTCAAACGTGTGCAGGACGTCATCCGTGTGTTCCGCAATATCGCGGGCAAAACGAAAGCAAAGCTGCTTTTAGTTGGAGACGGTCCAGAGAAATCAACAGCCTGTGAGCTTGTCAGAAAATATGGATTGGAAAACCAAGTTTTAATGCTTGGTAATCAAGACCGTGTTGAGGAACTTTATTCCATTAGCGATTTAAAGCTGCTGCTGTCTGAAAAAGAAAGCTTCGGCCTTGTCCTGCTTGAGGCGATGGCTTGTGGAGTGCCTTGTATCGGAACAAACATTGGCGGTATTCCGGAGGTTATTAAGAACAATGTGAGCGGATTTCTGGTGGATGTCGGCGATGTCGCAGCCGCAACAGCCCGCGCCATGAGTATTTTAGAAGATGAACAGCTAAGCAAGCGTTTTACAGAGGCTGCAATGGAGATGCTCAAAAATGAGTTTTCTTCACAAAAAATTGTCAGCCAATATGAACAGATCTATGCCGATTTAGCAGAACCGGAGTGATAATATGGAACAAGTTTTTATCAAAGCACTTCCCGTGCTCCGCACCTTAATCGAAGCAGGCCACCAGGCTTATTTTGTCGGAGGCGCAGTTCGTGACAGCTATATGAAACGAACGATCGGAGATGTCGATATTGCGACTGATGCGGCACCGGATCAAGTACAAAGGCTGTTTCAGCGGACGGTTGATGTAGGCAAAGAGCATGGGACGATTATTGTGCTCTGGGAAGATGAAACATATGAAGTCACTACATTCCGGACTGAATCAGAATATGAAGATTATAGAAGACCGTCAGACGTGCAATTTATCACGTCATTGGAAGAGGATTTAAAACGCAGAGATTTGACGATTAATGCAATGGCCATGACAGCGGATGGGAAGGTGCTTGATTATTTCGGCGGCAAGAAAGATATTGATCAGAAACTGATTCGAACCGTCGGAAAGCCTGTGGACAGATTTCAAGAGGATGCACTTCGTATGCTGAGAGCTGTACGCTTTATGAGCCAGCTTGGCTTCACACTTTCACCGGATACAGAGGAAGCGATCACGAAGGAAAAAACACTGCTGTCCCATGTTTCAGTCGAACGAAAAACAGTAGAGTTCGAGAAGCTACTGCAGGGAAGAGCGTCCCGCCAGGCGCTTCAAACGCTCATTCATACGGGGCTGTATGAGGAACTGCCTGGTTTTTATCATCAACGAGAGAACCTGCTTGTGGCGAGTGAGTTTCCGTTTTACTCTTTAACATCCCGTGAAGAGCTTTGGGGTGCGCTTTTAATTGATCTTGAAATAGATTTGAAAGATGCGCCGCTTTTTCTGAAAGCATGGAAGCTCCCGGGAAAAGTGATGAAGGAAGCGATTCACATAGCCCATACGTTTGGCCAGAGCCTTGACGCTATGTCAATGTACAAAGCTGGGGAAAAATCAATTGTTGCAGCGGCCAAAATATCGCAGCTTCGGCAAAACAAAAAATTGGATGATGAAAAACTAAAGGACATTCAAAACACGTATCAAAGCCTGCCGATCAAAAGCCTTAAGGATCTTGATTTCACAGGTAAGGATTTGCTTGCGCTTCGTAACCGGCCTGCCGGTAAATGGGTGTCGGAGGAATTACAGCAGATCGAGCAGGCTGTTGTGACAGGAAAGCTCTCCAATCAAAAGAAACACATAGAGGAGTGGCTGAAGACATGCGGTCAACATTAAGAAAAGACCTTATTGAATTATTTTCTCAGGCCGGAAGTGAATTTATTTCCGGCCAAAAAATCAGTGATGCCCTCGGGTGTTCGAGAACAGCTGTGTGGAAGCATATAGAAGAGCTTCGGAAAGAGGGCTATGAAGTAGAAGCCGTTAGAAGAAAAGGATATCGGCTTATCAAAAAGCCCGGGAAACTCAGTGAAAGTGAAATTCGCTTCGGATTGAAAACGGAAGTGATGGGCCAGCATCTTATCTATCAAGACGTTATTTCAAGCACGCAAAAAACGGCGCATGAGCTTGCGAATAATAATGCACCGGAAGGCACTCTTGTGGTGGCTGACAAACAAACAGCTGGCAGGGGACGAATGTCTAGGGTCTGGCATTCACAAGAAGGAAACGGCATTTGGATGAGCCTGATTTTGCGGCCTGACATTCCGCTCCAAAAAACACCGCAGCTCACATTACTTGCTGCTGTAGCTGTTGTGCAGGGAATAGAAGCGGCAGCAGGCATCCAAACGGATATTAAATGGCCTAATGATATTTTGATTAACGGAAAAAAAACAGTCGGGATCTTAACCGAAATGCAGGCCGAGGAAGACCGCGTGCGGTCAGTTATCATCGGGATCGGTATTAACGTAAACCAGCAGTCTGGTGATTTTCCAGATGAACTGAAGGACATCGCGACAAGCCTCAGCCAAGCCGCCGGAGAAAAAATTGACCGGGCCGGCGTCATCCAGCATATTTTACTTTGCTTTGAAAAACGGTACCGGGATTATATGACACACGGTTTTACGCCGATTAAGCTTTTATGGGAAAGCTATGCGCTGGGAATCGGCACTAATATGAGAGCCAGAACGTTAAACGGAACCTTTTACGGGAAGGCGTTAGGTATAGATGATGAAGGCGTTCTTCTTTTAGAAACGCAGGAAGGCATTAAAAAAATCTATTCTGCCGATATTGAATTGGGTTAATGTGTTGGTACAAGCCCGTTGATTTTGGTATACTTCCATTGGGCAGTATCGCCTGCGAACTGCACCTATTATAAAAATAGATAGACATTGCAGCAGTCTGCCTTGATCCAAAAAAGGACTGGGACAGAGGGATGAAACTCGCCGAACTTTAGAAAGTGAAGAATCCTTCTCGTTAAGCGGAAGGTTTTTTGGCTTGTATTAAAAACGGCAGCTCATCTCCTCTAAACATGAGGAGGAGAAAACATGAAAACAAAACTAGATTTTCTTAAAATGAAGGAGAATGAAGAACCGATTGTGATGCTGACCGCTTATGATTATCCGGCAGCTAAGCTTGCTGAACAAGCGGGAGTCGACATGATTTTAGTCGGTGATTCACTGGGAATGGTCGTCCTCGGCCTTGATTCAACTGTCGGTGTGACAGTTGCGGACATGATCCATCATACAAAAGCTGTTAAAAGGGGCGCGCCGAATACTTTTATTGTGACAGACATGCCGTTTATGTCCTATCACCTGTCCAAGGAGGATACGCTAAAAAATGCAGCGGCTATCGTTCAGGAAAGTGGAGCTGACGCACTGAAGCTTGAGGGCGGAGAAGGCGTGTTTGAATCCATTCGCGCATTGACGCTTGGGGGCATTCCGGTAGTCAGTCACTTAGGCCTGACACCGCAGTCAGTCGGCGTATTAGGCGGGTATAAAGTACAGGGCAAAGACGAACAAAGCGCCAAAAAATTAATAGAAGACAGTATAAAATGCGAAGAAGCAGGAGCTATGATGCTTGTGCTGGAATGTGTGCCTGCAGAACTCACAGCCAAAATTGCCGGGATGCTGAGCATACCGGTCATCGGGATCGGGGCTGGTGTGAAAGCAGACGGGCAAGTTCTCGTTTATCATGATATTATCGGCCATGGTGTTGAGAGAACACCTAAATTTGTAAAACAATATACGCGAATTGACGAAACAATTGAAACAGCAATCAGCGGATATGTCCAGGATGTAAGACATCGTGCTTTCCCTGAACAAAAGCATTCCTTTAAAATGAATCAGACAGTGCTGGACGGCTTGTACGGAGGAAAATAAGATGAGACAGATTACAGATATTTCACAGCTGAAAGAAGCCATAAGACAATATCAGTCAGAGGGGAAGTCAATTGGATTTGTTCCGACGATGGGATTTCTGCATGAGGGACATTTAACCTTGGCAGACAAAGCAAGACAAGAAAATGACGCCGTCGTTATGAGTATTTTTGTGAATCCTGCGCAGTTTGGTCCTAATGAAGATTTTGAGGCATATCCTCGCGATATCGAGCGGGATGCGGCTCTTGCAGAAAACGCCGGAATCGATATTCTTTTTACGCCTGATGCCCATGATATGTATCCCGGTAAAAAGAATGTCGCGATTCAGGTCAAAAGACGCACAGGCGTTTTATGCGGACGCTCAAGAGAAGGACATTTTGACGGTGTTGCAATTGTACTGACGAAGCTGTTCAATCTTGTGCAGCCTACCCGCGCTTATTTCGGTTTAAAGGATGCACAGCAGGTAGCAGTTGTTGATGGCTTAATCAGCGATTTCTTCATGGATATTGAATTGGTTGCTGTCGATACGGTCAGAGAGGAAGACGGCTTAGCCAAAAGCTCCCGTAATGTATATTTAACAGCTGAAGAAAGAAAAGAAGCGCCTAAGCTGTATCGGGCCCTTCAAACAAGTGCGGAGCTGATTAGAGCCGGCGAAAGAGACCCTGAAGCTGTGATAAAAGCTGCGAAAGAAATCATTGATACGACAAGCGGCACCATTGACTATGTGGAGCTTTATTCCTATCCGGAACTCGAGCCTGTGAGCAAAATTGAAGGAAAGATCATTCTGGCTGTTGCAGTTGCTTTTTCAAAAGCGCGTTTAATAGATAATATCATTATTGATATTCGAGAAATGGAGAGAATATAATATGTATCGCACAATGATGAGCGGCAAGCTTCATAGAGCAACTGTTACGGAAGCAAATCTGAATTATGTGGGAAGCATTACAATTGATGAAGATCTCATTGAAGCGGTGGGAATGCTTCCTAATGAAAAAGTGCAAATTGTGAATAATAATAATGGAGCACGTCTGGAAACGTATATTATTCCTGGTAAACGCGGAAGCGGCGTCGTCTGCTTAAACGGTGCAGCCGCACGCCTTGTACAGGAAGGAGATAAGGTCATTATTATTTCCTACAAAATGATGTCTGATCAAGAAGCGGCAAGCCACGAGCCGAAAGTGGCTGTTTTGAATGATCAAAACAAAATTGAACAAATGCTGGGGAATGAACCAGCTCGTACAATTTTGTAGAAGAAAAGCCCCCTTTATCGGGGGTTTTCTTTTAAGATTTTGGGAGTGAAACGGTTTTTCCGCTCCATTTCTGTACAAAACGTGTTACACTTTTGTCGTATGCAAGAATTGAGGTGTCCATTTTAATGAATAAGCAACGGTTCGTTGTAATAGATGTGGAAACAACAGGGAATTCGCCGAAGAAAGGCGATAAAATCATACAAATCGCAGCGGTTGTAATCGAAAATGGACAAATTACTGAGCGGTTTTCAAAATACATTAATCCAAATAAATCCATTCCTGCTTTTATTGAACAGCTTACTGGAATCTCTAATCAAATGGTAGAGCATGAACAGCCGTTTGAGGCTGTCGCTGAAAAAGTGTTCCATTTGCTTGACGGCGCTTATTTTGTCGCCCACAATATCCATTTTGACCTTGGATTTGTCAAGTATGAGTTACATAAGGCGGGCTTCCATCTCCCAGATTGTGAAGTGCTGGATACTGTCGAGCTCTCCCGTATTGTTTTTCCGGGATTTGAGGGATATAAGCTGACCGAATTAAGCGAGGAGCTTCAACTGCGGCATGATCAGCCGCATCGGGCGGACAGCGACGCTGAAGTGACAGGGCTTATTCTTTTGGAAATCCTTGAAAAGCTCCGGAAGCTTCCTTATCCGACATTAAAGCAGTTAAGAAGGCTTTCGCAGCATTTTATCAGTGATCTGACGCATTTGTTGGATATGTTCATTTATGAAAACAGACATACCGAAATACCGGGCTTTGCGCGCTTTTCCTCTTTTTCTGTCAGAGAACCCCAGTCAGTCGATGAACGTGTCAATGAAGAAGGGAACTTCTCATTTGAGATCGAAAATTGGGAAGCGGGAAATGAAAAAGCACTGTCAGAGTTAATGCCTGGGTATGAAAAAAGAGAAGGCCAAATGATGATGATGAAAGAAGTAGCTGAAGTGTTTGCCAATCGTGAGCATGCGCTGATTGAAGCTCCTCCTGGAATCGGAAAAACGATTGGCTATCTTATTCCGGCTGCGCTTTTTGCCAAGAAATCAAAGAAGCCGGTCATTATCAGTACGTATTCAACGCTTTTGCAGCAGCAGATTCTCTCAAAGGATTTGCCGATTGTCCAAGATCTGTTTCCATTTCCGGTAACAGCGGCGATTTTAAAAGGGCAATCGCATTATTTGTGCTTGTATAAATTCGAGCAGGTGCTTCATGAAGACGATGATAATTATGATGCCGTACTGACAAAGGCACAGCTCCTCGTTTGGCTGACAGAGACTAACACAGGAGATGTAGCTGAACTGAATTTGCCTTCAGGCGGAAAATTGCTGTGGGACAGATTGGCTTATGACGATGAATCCTATAAAAGAAGTCGCAATGAGAATGTGACCGGCTTTTATGAGCGTGCCAAACAGATGGCTATCCATTCCGATTTGGTGATCACCAACCATTCTCTTTTGCTGACCGATGAAGGCAGCCAGAAAAAAAGGCTCCCTGAAAGCGGCACATTTATTATCGATGAAGCACATCATTTTGAACGTGCGGCAAGCGAACATTTAGGAAAAAGAGCCACGTACATAGAATTGCATACTAAATTGAGCAGAATCGGCACTTTGAAGGAGCAGGGACTTCTAAAAAAGATGAGACAGCTATTCCAGCGAAACAGCCTGCCGGTTGATTCCTTCTTCGAATTGGAAGAGTGGATTCAGCACATTCAAGCAGAAAGTGATGCTTTCTTCAGCTCAGTGCATTCTTTTGTCAAACGAAGAAAACCTAAAGAAGACTTAAACCGTCTAGTTTTGAGGGTGAACAAAGAAAGCCAAGATAAAAGCTGGCCGATTTTAACGGATGGAGCGGAGAGGCTTTGTTCCATGCTGACACATTTACAGCAGCTTTTCGAGGCACAGTCGGCCCTGATGGAAAAACATCTGGTGAGTATGAAGAGCAAATCTGTCTTTTTAGCAGATGAATATCAAAGAAGCATGAAAGGCCTGCAGCAGTACTGTCAGAATTTGCAGAAGCTGTTCTTTGAGTCTGAAGATGATGAAGCAGTTTGGATTGAAATAGACGCAAAGGGAGCGAAAAATGCGGTGGCCATTTACGCACAGCCGCTTGAACCCGGTGAACTTTTGGCTGATCAGTTTTTCGCGCGCAAACACAGTGTGGTGCTTACATCTGCAACCCTTACAGTCGAAGATTCTTTTCAATTTATGATTGAACGACTGGGGCTGGGTGACTTTTTCCCGCGGACAATGAGAATCGAGTCGCCTTTTTCTTACGATGAGCGCATGCGGGTGATGATCCCAAAAGAAATGAAATCAATCCAAGATACGGGGCAAGCTGAATTTATACAGGATACCGCCCGTTATATCGAACTGATGGCAAAGGAAAAACAGCCTAAAATTCTTGTGCTGTTAACTTCCCATGATATGCTGAAAAAGGTTCATCAGGAACTGAAGCACGTGATGAGCGCTTCCGGCATTCAGCTCTTGGCGCAAGGAATTACAGGCGGAAGTCCCGGGAAACTGATGAAGACTTTTAAAACATCCAATCAGGCGATCCTGCTTGGTACGAATCACTTTTGGGAAGGCGTTGATTTCCCTGGAGATGAGCTGACAACGGTAATGATCGTGAGGCTTCCATTCCGGTCCCCTGACCATCCGCTTCATGCTGCCAAATGTGAGCTTGCCCGCAAAAAAGGGCGGAATCCGTTTCAAACAGTATCACTTCCGGAAGCTGTGCTGACCTTCAGACAAGGAATCGGCCGCTTGCTGCGGACATCCGGTGACAAAGGGACGATTGTCATATTGGATAGACGGATTAAAACGGCTGGTTACGGCCGGCTGTTTCTTGATGCCCTGCCGACAACCTCTGTATCAGAAATGACTGACAGCGAGCTTAAGGCTTACGTTGCAAGGAAAAATGAATAAAAGCCGCATAAAGCGGCTTTCCGGTGTGGGAGTAGGATGGTGTTTTATTTAAAAGCGGTTTTGCCGCTCTGTGATACTAGTATGGCGTGTCCTGGAATGGAGTATGACTAACAATATTTGTTCAAACTGGAGGATGAAAATATGGAAAGCAAAATCGAAATACTTTCAACAATTAATGTAGAGCATTCTGATGACCTGTATAAAATTGTAGACACACTGAATCGGACACTGAAAAGAGACAACCTGATGTTCGGCCTTGCGCTGGATGAAGAAAACAAAAACCAAGCCGTTTTTACCATTTATCGTACGTAGGTGAGAAGATGAGAAAAAAAGCGTTAATATTTACCGCCATTTTTGGTATTATTTTTTTAGCAGTACTTCTTGTCTCGGCAAGTATTTATAAAACAGCCATGGCACAAAAGGAAGAGGGGCACGAAGCAGCAGCTGCTGAAGCTAAAAAAGAAACCGATCTCGCCAACGTTGATCAAGTCGAAACATTTGTCGGAAAAGAAAAATATTATGTTGTAAAGGGAACGGACAAAAAAGGCACCACATTATATGTCTGGGTTCCTGCTGATAAAAAAGCAAAAATTCTCTCAAAAGAAGCAAAAGAGGGTATCTCGGAAGACAAAGCGGCAAAAATCATACAGGATGAAGGGCTGGTTTCAAAGCAAAAAGAGGTTCACCCGGCAAGAGAAGGAAATGTCCTGCTTTGGGAAGTGACGTACTTAGACAAAGAAGGTCAATACAGTTTAAGTTATGTGGACTTTACAACTGGAAAGATTCTCAAAAATATCACGCCTTAAGACGAATTAGGGGGAGTTCAAGTTGAAACTGGCAAAAAGAGTATCCGCATTAACACCATCTACCACACTGGCAATCACTGCGAAAGCAAAAGAACTGAAAGCGGCAGGCCATGATGTCATCGGCTTAGGAGCAGGCGAACCGGACTTCAATACACCGCAGCACATTATTGATGCCGCTGTACGTTCAATGAACGAAGGCCATACGAAATACACGCCTTCAGGTGGTCTGGCTGAACTGAAAAACAGCATTGCAGAGAAATTTAAACGTGACCAGAATATTGAATACAAACCGTCTCAAATTATTGTCTGCACTGGTGCCAAACATGCTCTGTATACCCTTTTCCAAGTGATTTTGGATGAAGGAGATGAAGTCATTATTCCAACGCCTTACTGGGTAAGCTATCCGGAGCAGGTGAAACTCGCTGGCGGAAAGCCTGTTTATGTAGAAGGCCTTGAGGAAAATCATTTCAAGATTTCTCCTGCACAGCTGAAAAATACGATCACAGATAAAACAAAAGCGATCGTCATTAACTCTCCAAGCAACCCGACTGGTGTCATGTATACGGAAGAAGAATTGGCAGCGCTTGGTGAAGTGTGCCTTGAACATGACATCCTGATTGTGTCTGATGAAATTTATGAAAAACTTACATACGGCGGAAAGAAACACGTTTCCATTGCACAGCTGTCTGACAGTCTGAAAGAGCAGACGATTATTATTAATGGCGTGTCGAAGTCACATAGCATGACGGGCTGGAGAATCGGTTATGCAGCTGGTTCTGAAGACATTATTAAAGCGATGACGAACCTTGCAAGCCACAGTACGTCAAATCCGACATCAATCGCACAGTACGGAGCGATTGCTGCCTATAACGGGCCTTCTGAGCCATTGGAGGAAATGAGAGAAGCATTTGAACATAGATTAAATACAATCTATGCACAGCTTGTAGAAATCCCTGGGTTCAGCTGTGTGAAGCCAGAAGGTGCTTTTTACTTGTTCCCGAATGCAAAAGAAGCAGCCCAATCTTGCGGTTTCAAAGATGTTGATGAATTTGTTAAAGCGCTTCTTGAGGAGGAAAAAGTTGCGATTGTTCCTGGATCTGGCTTTGGCTCTCCTGATAATGTCCGTCTGTCTTACGCAACATCGTTAGAGCTTCTTGAAAAAGCGGTTGAAAGAATCAAGCGTTTTGTCGAAAAACATAGCTAACAGATTAAAAAGCGGCTGAGAGAAAAGCCGCTTTTTATCTGCATTGACCCGGTTAGTTAAGAGCGGGTATAATAAAGTGATGATAATAGAGTTCGGGGCACTGGGCTTCCGAATGTCTTTCTTGTTTTGGAGGGAAATATGTTGAAAACAACAATCAACCAAGTGTACAAGCACGTAGGTGAGGAAGTAATGATCGGAGCTTGGGTCGCTAATAAGCGTTCAAGCGGGAAAATCGCGTTTTTACAACTGCGGGACGGTACTGGATTTATTCAAGGTGTCGTAGTCAAAGCGGAAGTGGAAGAAAGCATTTTCCAAACAGCTAAATCAGTGACGCAGGAAACGTCACTCTATATAAAAGGGATTATCAAAGAGGACGAGCGTTCCCCGCTTGGTTATGAACTAGCTGTGACAGGTATTGAAGTCATTCACGAAGCGACTGATTACCCAATTACGCCAAAAGAACACGGCACGGAATTTTTGATGGATCACAGACATTTATGGCTGCGTTCAAAACGCCAGCATGCGATCATGAAAATCCGTAATGAAATCATTCGCGCGACTTATGAATTCTTTAATAACGAAGGCTTCGTAAAAGTGGATCCTCCGATTCTGACTGGAAGCGCGCCTGAAGGAACAACAGAGCTCTTTGCGACAAAGTACTTTGATGAAGATGCTTACCTGTCTCAAAGCGGTCAGCTTTACATGGAAGCTGCGGCAATGGCTTTAGGAAAAGTATTCTCCTTCGGACCGACATTCAGAGCGGAAAAGTCCAAAACAAAGCGCCACTTGATCGAATTCTGGATGATCGAACCGGAAATGGCGTTTGTAGAATTTGAAGAAAACCTTCAAGTACAGGAAAATTACGTTTCATTCATCGTGCAATCCGTTCTTAAGAATTGCAAAATCGAATTAAACACACTAGGAAGAGACACGTCAAAACTTGAGCAAATCAAAGCTCCGTTCCCAAGAATCACGTATGACGAAGCGATTGATTTTCTGAAAGAAAAAGGCTTTGATGATATCGAATGGGGAGATGACTTCGGAGCGCCTCATGAAACAGCGATAGCCGAACACTATGACAAACCTGTTTTCATCACCCGCTACCCGACTTCCTTAAAACCGTTTTATATGCAGCCTGCTTCTGACCGTGATGATGTCGTGCTTTGCGCCGATCTGATTGCGCCGGAAGGCTATGGAGAAATTATCGGCGGATCTGAACGGATTCACGATATGGAACTTTTGGAAGCTCGTCTTAAAGAACATGGACTGGATTCTGACGCATATAAATGGTATGCTGAACTTAGAAAATATGGATCAGTTCCTCATTCCGGCTTCGGCCTTGGATTAGAGCGGACAGTAGCTTGGATCAGCGGAGCGCCTCACGTTCGTGAAACCATTCCGTTCCCAAGACTATTAAACCGTCTGTATCCGTAATACATTCAAATGAAACAAGAAAAAGAGTCTCCTGCAAGGGAGACTTTTTACAGTAAAGGGGAAATCGTGATCCTTTACAGTAAGAGGTGTGACAATGAAAAAACATCAATTTATTGACATGCAGGAGCAGGGAACGTCAACAATCCCTAATCTTCTGCTCACGCATTTTAAACAGCTCGGGCTTAATGAAACAGAACTTATCCTGCTGTTAAAAATCAAAATGCATTTAGAAAAAGGCTCTTATTTTCCTACACCGAATCAGCTGCAGGAAGGTATGTCAATTTCTGTTGAGGAATGCACAAACAGATTACGGATGTTCATCCAAAAAGGTTTTCTGTTTATTGAAGAATGCGAAGACCAAAACGGCATCAAATTTGAAAAGTACTCTCTTCAGCCTTTGTGGGGCAAGCTGTACGAGTATATACAGCTTGCACAGACTCAAACACAGGAAAAAAAAGCAGAAGGGGAACAAAAAAGCCTTTATACCATTTTTGAGGAAGAGTTCGCCAGACCCTTATCACCTTTGGAGTGTGAAACACTGGCCATTTGGCAGGACCAAGATCAGCACGACGCACAGCTGATTAAACACGCGTTAAAAGAGGCTGTACTCTCAGGAAAACTCAGCTTCCGTTACATTGACCGGATTTTGTTTGAGTGGAAGAAAAACGGGCTGAAAACTGTAGAGCAGGCTAAAATTCACAGCCAAAAATTCCGGAAGGTACAAGCAAAACAGAATGAACCGCAAAAAGAGTATAAAAGGCAGGTTCCTTTTTACAATTGGCTTGAACAATAAAGTGAAAAGGTGACAATCGTGTTAAATCTAAAACAAATTGAATTCTGTCTAGACAAGATAGGCGACATGTTTCCCCACGCAGAGTGTGAACTGGTTCATTCCAATCCTTTTGAATTAGTGGTGGCAGTCGCTTTATCTGCGCAATGTACAGATGCACTTGTAAACAGAGTGACCAAAACATTATTTCAAAAATATAAACGGCCGGAAGACTATTTGGCTGTTTCGCTGGAAGAGCTTCAGCAGGATATTAAATCAATCGGTTTGTATCGTAATAAAGCGAAAAACATTCAAAAACTGAGCAAAATGATTATTGAAGATTACGGCGGAGAAGTGCCGCGTGACCGTGATGAGCTTGTCAAACTGCCAGGTGTCGGAAGAAAGACTGCCAACGTCGTGGTATCCGTTGCCTTTGGCGTGCCGGCCATCGCCGTAGATACCCATGTGGAGAGAGTCAGCAAGCGTTTGGGAATCTGCCGTTGGAAGGACTCGGTGCTGGAAGTGGAAAAGACATTGATGCGCAAGGTTCCGAAAGAAGACTGGTCCGTTACGCATCACCGGCTTATTTTCTTCGGCAGATATCACTGTAAGGCCCAGTCACCGCGCTGTGCGGAGTGCCCGTTGCTATCTCTTTGCAGAGAAGGGCAGAAGAGAGATAAAAAAGGACTGGTGAAACGATGACGCAAGCGAAAGAAGTGTTGGCTTCCTATGAGCAATACTTGCGCAGTCTTGGCCAATTGAGCTCCTCGGATATGAAAGAAGTCTTACGGGACAATCCTGTGTATTTTGATTTCTGCACGGAATCTCAAGGCGTTTTGCCGTGGAAGGACAGTGGCAAGTATGTTCCGCTTTTATTTAATGTGTGGGATGACATTAAAGAATTACTCCTCCCAGTCTTTCAAACACGAAAATCGAGATGCGACCAAAACGATATGCTGAGGGGCATTGTGTGTTTGCTGGCTTCGCTTCATTGGACAGCAGGTGAGCGGGTGAAATCGCTTGATTGGGCAGAACTGACGGAGAAACCATTCCCTGCAAAGCCGATCAATTGGGCGGAACGAGTAGAATTTATTCTTCAAAAGCCGACCCAATACCATTGCTTTATTCAGCTTGATGAGCTATTTGCTGAAATGAAAAAGCATTTTTATAAATACCATGCGATGAATCGATAAAACCTCTCCATAGTGAAGTGCACCCCAAATTTTAGACACAGTCTAAAATTTGGAGGTGCTTTTTCTTTTGGCTAAATTTAAAAACGAAGAAAAAATCAACGCGGTCTTACGCTATATAAACGGCAACGAGAGTTTGCTTGGGATCGCAAATCATATTGGAGTGCATAAAAGGGTACTCCAATATTGGGTGAGAAAATATCAATATCACGGTGAAAAAGCGTTCTTAAAGTCATATACAAATTATCCAGTCCAATATAAACTAGACGTACTTGACTATATGAATGAACATGGGACGTCTATCTTAGAAACAGCTGCGATATTTAATTTGCCTTCTGACTCAACGCTTTGGAACTGGCAGCACGTAGTACAAACA
>NZ_JAUMKF010000066.1:0-442 GCF_030519405.1 Bacillus sp. C28GYM-DRY-1 | reverse complement strand
GTGGTAAGGGCGACGCCGAAGTTCAGTTCGGCCAGTGAGGCGTTGGTGATGTGAGGTACGAAGCGTGCGATGTCGGCGGTGAACCCGCCGATGTCGCTCCAGGGGGTGGTGGAGCCCATCCGGATCCAGGACTGGGCGAGTGCCGGCCCGTCGTTGTAGGCCATGCCGATCATCGTGCCGAGCATCCCGGCGCTCATGCTGCGGTCGATGCGGCCGACCATGCCCCAGTCGATGACGTGGACTTTTCCGTCGGGGCTGATCAGCACGTTGCCCGGATGGGGGTCGGCGTGGAAGGTTCGATCGATGAAGAAGCCCTTGAACATGTAGGCGACGAATTCCTTGGCCATCTTCTTGCGCTGCTTGCGGCTCAGTTCGCCTTCTTTGAGCCGGTGGGCGGCCTGTCCATCGGCAAGGCTCTGGACAAGGACGCGCGGAGTGGCGA
>NZ_JAUMKF010000065.1:0-443 GCF_030519405.1 Bacillus sp. C28GYM-DRY-1 | reverse complement strand
CTCCTAGTGCCAAGGCATCCACCGTGCGCCCTTTCTAACTTAACCGTTAAAAAGAATCACTATGTGATATCTTGTCTTACTAATTGAATGTGATGTCTACTGTTATCTAGTTTTCAAAGAACACGTTGGTGGAGCCTAGCGGGATCGAACCGCTGACCTCCTGCGTGCAAAGCAGGCGCTCTCCCAGCTGAGCTAAGGCCCCGTTATTTAAGATGGTGGGCCTGAGTGGACTCGAACCACCGACCTCACGCTTATCAGGCGTGCGCTCTAACCAGCTGAGCTACAGGCCCATCTTAACTTATTCAAGGAACAAAGTTCCTTCAAAACTAAACAAGACAGGGAACGTTCTGTTTATAAGACCCAAGGTCTTATATTCCGTAAATATCCTTAGAAAGGAGGTGATCCAGCCGCACCTTCCGATACGGCTACCTTGTTACGACTTC
>NZ_JAUMKF010000010.1:0-157118 GCF_030519405.1 Bacillus sp. C28GYM-DRY-1 | reverse complement strand
TACATTCATTATTATAACAATATTCGTATTCAAACGAAACTAAACAACCAATCACCGATAAACTATCGACAATTGGCTGTTTAAAAGGTGTTTTGATCCCTGTCTCAAAAACGGGGGTCAGTCCCCTCAGGGATGGCTGTTTTTTATTATTTTTCCTGCAGTTCTTTTCCCATGCCTTTTAAAAACTGAAGGCCGAAGCCGACGGCTCTGTTGATATCAGGATCGTTCATTGCTTTTAAAAGGTCAAGAATTCCTACTTTCTTATCTTCTTTTAAAAAGCTTTGCGCCTGTTCAGTTCCAGCCATCACGCTTTCTAAAAGCCTTCCTGTGAACACAGGATCTGCTTTTGTTAATGCGCCTCCTGCGGCCATCATCGTGTTAATGAGATTGGTGACAGGCTCACGCGAAACTTGGCCAAGCGCAATCTTGGCGATGTCTTCCTTCGCTCTCAGCATGCTTGTTGCCGCATCAAAAATGCCAAGTTCATTGAGTTCATTCATTAACGTCATCGTTTTAGAGACGGCATCCTCATTTTCCGCCAGCAGCTCTTTCAGCTCTTCTATTTTTTCAAGCTTAATTTGTTCTGCTGTTTTTGTTTCTTTTTTAATCGTCGTAATTGGAGTGGCCATTCGTTTTCCTCCTTTCGTTTAATCAGTCAGATGGACATAGTCCGGACGGTTCCATTTTCTTTCTGCTTCGACCCCGTTTTGCGGATGCCGTTTTTTGTTGCGCGGATTTGTTTTCGGAAGCGGCGCTGTTTCGCAGCCCCCAAGCACCTCCATGCGGACCATCGTCTGTTTATATGCAGGCGTGTTCGTCCGTTTATCAGCTGCAGGTCCCGTCAGGAAATTAATCGCTGACTCTTTGTCTGTTGAGTTCATTGGCAGATAAAGTTCATTTTTCCGCACACGGTCTGTGACCAGCGCGTTTAATTTGACTGCTCCGAACGGTGAAACGAGCCGTACAAGCGAACCGTCACAAACCCCCCGCTCCTGTGCTAGTTCAGGCGAGATTTCAACAAATATATTCGGCACTTTTGATTGAATGCCTTTCGATTTATTTGTCATGTTTCCTTCGTGGAAATGCTCCAGCATCCGGCCGTTATTGATATGAAGATCATATTCTTCCGGAAATGCCGCTGGCTCAGTCCAATCAGAAAGGGCAAAGCGGGCTTTTTTGTCAGGGAAATTAAATCCGTCTTCATACAGAAGCGGTGTGCTTTCACCTGAGTAGCTGCCCCATAGGAAGCTGTTCCAGCCTTCAAGCACCTCATAACTTGCTTTGGCAAACAGAGGAGAAAGGCTCGCCATTTCTGAGAAAATGTCACTTGGATGGCTGTAATTCCAGTTTGCTCCTAAGCGGTTTGCCACCTCTTGAATGATCCACCAATCCGGTTTCGCGTCACCAAGTGTCGGCAGCGCCTGATATAATCGCTGCACGCGGCGTTCTGTATTGGTAAATGTTCCGTCTTTCTCAAGTGAAGGAGTAGCCGGTAAAACGACATCCGCATATTGAGCTGTTCTTGACAAGAAAATATCCTGAACCACAAAGAAATCTAGGCTAGATAAAATATCATGCACATGGTTCGCATTTGAATCAACAAGTGCCATATCCTCACCGACAAGATACATAGCTTTCATTTTTCCTTCTTCAATGGAATGAAGCATTTGAATATTATCTAAACCAGGCTTTCCATCAATCGAGACACCATAAGCCTCTTCAAATTTAGCGCGGGCTTTGTCATCTGTAATATGCTGATATCCCGGCAGCCAGCCAGGCAGTGTCCCCATATCGCAAGCGCCTTGTACATTATTGTGTCCGCGCAGAGGATAAGCGCCGGCACCCGGACGGCGATAGTTACCTGTAGCGAGAAGCAGGTTTGAAATCGCTGCTGACGTATCAGAACCGCCTGTATTTTGTGTGACACCCATTCCCCAAAGGACACAAGTGCCGTCAGCGTCACGGATCATTTCAGCGATTTGAATAATGTGTTCTTTTGAAAGGCCTGTGATGCGTTCTGCATAATCAAGCGTATAGGTTTTAAGCGTTTCTTTATAATCCTCAAAGTAATTGACATTCTCATCAATAAACGCCTGATCGTGCCAGCCTTGGTCGATCATATATTTCGTAACGGCCATCAGCCAAACCTGGTCTGTGCCTTGTTTAGGGCTGATGAACAGATCAGACCGCTCAGCCATTTCATTTTTACGCAGGTCGGCAACAATCAGTTTTTGGCCATGGAGCTTATGGGCCCGTTTGACGCGTGTGGCAAGCACCGGGTGTCCCTCCGCCGGGTTGGCGCCGACAATGATGACGAGACCGGCTTTGGCAATATCTTTAATCGTGCCGGCGTCACCGCCCATGCCGACAGTGCGGAACAATCCGTCTGTAGCAGGAGACTGGCAGTAGCGTGAGCAGTTATCGACGTTGTTTGTTTCAAATACCTGACGCGCTAATTTTTGAATGACATAGTTTTCTTCATTCGTAATTTTAGAAGAAGAAATAAACCCGACAGAGCCTTTGCCGTACTGCTCTTTAATTGATCCTAATCTGCTAGCGACAAGATCGAGGGCTTCTTCCCAAGAAGATTCCACAAAAGCCCCGTTTTTACGGATTAAAGGCTTTGTGATCCGCTCTTCAGAATTGACGAAATCCCAGCCGAATTTCCCTTTGACACATGTAGAAATCGCGTTAACCGGAGCGTCAGAAACAGGCTGAATCTTTAAAATATCCCGTCCTTTTGTCCATACTTCAAAAGAACATCCGACACCGCAGAATGTACATACAGTTTTGGTTTTTTTCGTTCTCGTTTCACGCATTGCCGCTTCGACTTCAGAAATGGCAAAAATGCTGCCATACCCAGGTTCAACGTTTTTCACGAGGTCAATCATCGGCTCCATGACATCCTCCTTGATGCCTGTCATAAAGCCAGCCTGCCCGAGCATTGATTTTTCCATCAGCGCATTACATGGGCATACTGTGACACATTGGCCGCAGCTGACACAAGAAGATTCATTGATCGGAACTCCCTCATCCCATATCACGCGAGGACGTTCGCGTTCCCAGTCGATTGAAAGTGTTTCATTTACCTGAAGGTTTTGACACACCTCAACACACTGGCCGCAAGCAATACATTGGTTTGGATCATAGCGGTAAAACGGGTGAGACATATCAACCGCGCAAGACGGGTCTTCTTTTGGCGTGTATGGGTATTTTTGATGCTCGATCCCCATCATTTCTGCTGTATTATGCAGTGTACAGTTCCCATTGTTATTATCGCAAACTGTACAATACAGCAAGTGATTTTCAAGAAGGCGGTCCATCGCTTCGGTTTGTGCTTCTTTCACACGACTTCCCGAAAGATCAATTGACATTCCATTTTCTGCGGCCGTAGAGCATGAACGAACCAGCTTGCCGTTTGCCTCTACAATGCAAGTATCACAAGTTTGAATCGGGTCAACCTCTGGAACGTGGCAAATCTGCGGATACTCAATCCCGTTTTCATTTAAAATGTCTAATATTGTGGCCCCTGCTCGTGCTTGAATTTCTGTTCCGTCAACACGGACTTTGATCGACTTAACGTCCATCATATTCATATTCCCCTCCATCTTTCTTTCAAGAAGTCAAAAAAAGCCATGTATAGATACACCTGTCCTTAATGCTAAGAAGGTGTAAACACACATGGCGGAATAGTTCACTAGCAAGTCTTACTAACAGACCAATCCTTGATTTTTATAAACCGATAGACTCATAACAAGATCCTATTACAAATCCATCAACACTGCTTTTATTATAAAGTGATATTTATTATAATACAATATATCAGGAAAATTTTAACCTAGTGAAATGTCCTGAGGGGAACCGGGAAAAGCCTTATGAGGCAGTATCGGAAGGGGTAATCAGCATGTCTAAAAAAATTCATGAGTTCAATGATATTATTCGAAAACTTCGCAAAGAATTGTTCGGCAAAGGGCCTGAACGGATTCATACTGTATTTGTAGAAAATATGGCAGTCTCAACACTGTACGGAAATCTGAGTGCAAGCGAGCAGTTTATCGCCCGCACACCTGAAGGCAGGGAAATGGTACATGCGGCCCGGACAAGCCTGATTCAAGATCTTTATTCCAAACAAACGCCGGAAGGAATGGAGGAACTGATGGGGGCTAAGCTTGTCCATTTGTTTTCTGATATTAAAATTGAGGAAAATATCGCTGTATCTGTGTTTGTCTTTGACCAAAAAATAGATGATCAAAAAGAAACTCTGCAAAGCTAGCATAATTGGCATTGACACAAATTTGTCACATTTGATATGATGTTGCTACAGTTATAGAAGGCAAAAAGCGATGGGATTGTATGCACGAATTGTATATATTCTCTTTCAATATCCTAATTCTGCTTGGTATTGTTGTATGGGTATGCACACAAGTTAGGCAGCATTCAAACGCCTGTTTTACACAGGTTATTTGAGTGCTGCCTTTTTTAGTGCCTTTCTGCCATAACTGTGAGAAAAGAAGAAATAATGGAGGCGTTTTAGTATGGCTTTTCGGAAACCGGATGAAATAGCGGATACAGCAATTGAAGCAGGGGTGAAAAAAGTAAAGCTGCCGCTGCCGTCTCTGCTTGTGCTGGGGTTTTTAGGAGGCGCATTTATCGCGCTTGGGTACTTGCTTGATATCAGGGTAATCGGGGACCTTCCGAAAGAATGGGGAAGCCTGTCCAGCTTGATCGGGGCTGCAGTATTTCCCGTCGGTCTGATCCTTGTGGTTCTTGCTGGCGCTGAACTGATCACAGGAAATATGATGTCCGTTGCGATGGCTTTATTTTCGAGAAAAATATCAGTAAAAGAATTGGCGGTTAACTGGGGAATTGTCACGATTATGAACTTAATCGGCGCATTATTTGTTGCTTATTTTTTCGGGCATATGGTTGGATTAACTGAAACAGGCCCTTATTTAGACAAAACAATCGCCGTTGCACAAGGAAAGCTCGATATGAGCTTCGGCAAGGTTCTCATTTCCGGCATCGGCTGTAACTGGCTTGTATGTCTTGCCGTTTGGCTTTCTTTCGGCGCTCAAGACGGAGCAGGAAAAATTCTTGGCATCTGGTTCCCAATTATGGCTTTTGTGGCAATCGGATTTCAGCACGTTGTCGCCAACATGTTTGTGATACCCGCTGCCATATTTGCTGGCTCGTTCACGTGGGGGCAGTTTATCGGAAACATCATTCCGGCTTTTATCGGCAATGTCATCGGCGGAGCAGTATTTGTCGGTCTCATTTACTTTATCGCATATCATAAGAAAGACCGCTCCAGAAAAGAAATGAAGCAGGTATCATGATCAAAGGACAAATCTATTCCATGATTTGAACAATTTTCGTCCATTTTTAGAAAAAGATGTTTACAAAATGGAATTTAGTGGATATACTTACAAAGTAAGAAAAAGCAAAGGAGGCTGAACAAAATGACAATGAGACAACGACGTCAACCTGTACGTGATACACAAGTAAAAGTTCATGGTTCATTCAGCCTGTGGAAGAGTTCGTGTCCTTCCTTAACCGATGCTTATCGCACGCATTAAATTCGGAATTAGTCGGACATACGCAACTCCCCGCAGGCAGTAGAGGCATTGGTGTCTTCTTTTGTCTGCGGTTTTTATTTACCCGCGGCAGAAGGACTGATGCCGCGGGTTATTTCGCTTGAAGCGGACTTTGAAAGGGGGTGAGCGATATGACGATTAACCTTTTCTTTTTAACGTTAACGATTAACAAACGGTTTAAAAGCCCGGAAGAATTCGAACGAGAACAGCAGATTGAGCAGATCTATGATGAAATGAAAGAGTCTCAGTTAAAGCATCTTTATTTAACGAACTGGCGCTAAAAGCAATGAAAAAGCTGAAGGGGGAGATGACATATGCTTAGAATGGAATTATTGATGCATTATACAATGGAGAAGGACCAAGTTTAGCGAAACAGCTGTCAAGAAAATGCCGGCTTGCATATCATAAATCAACGTTACAGCAAGGCAGGTGATGGCATGATGAATGATTATCAAAAAAGGCTGCCGTCGATAGGCCATGGTTATGCGTCCATGCCGCATTCCTTCAAACATGGTTATGGAAATCCATTCCGCCAGCAGAGGCTGATGGCCATACAGCAGCATAGGCTGTATGTATTCCCCTATCATTGGCATTAGAAAGAGGGCAGAAAACATTTTGTTTTCTGCTTTTTTGGCGAAAAAATGAAAAAGTTCAGTTTCATTGAAACATTTTTAAACACATTGCCGTCTAGTTGATATCTTCATATCTATTTAGAAATGAAGATGATGTTTATTTTTCGAATATAATAAATAAACATAGGAAACCAAAAGCAGGTGTTTAAAATGCTAGAAAGTAGACTCTATAAACGATCGAATCTTTTGAAATTATTTTCTCGGAAATATAAGCAAACCAAAACAATTGAGCATATGATGATGGACTCTTTAGACATACAAAAAAATGACAGAATTTTAGAAATTGGAGTCGGAAAGGGCACTGCCTTTAAGTGCATAACCGAGAAACTGGAAAAGGGAAGCTTAAAAAGCATTGACCCTTCAAAGCGAAAGGTAAGGCAAATATCACGCGCGAATCGAAACATGGGAAAAGGGGAGATTTTTCATGGCTATCCTGAGAACATTCCTTTTGATGACCGTACCTTTAATAAAGTGTTTTCCTTACATACGGTTCAGAGCTGCACTGATATGAGGCTTGCATTAAGAGAAATTTACCGGGTGCTTCAAATTGACGGCCGGTTCTACATCAGTATTGATGGAAATACTGATGTGAAAGAGAAAATGTATATTCAACTGCTGAAAGACCAGCATTTCAGGGATCTTTCTGCCATTAGGCGTGATTCTTGTCTATGCATTGTGGCTGTTAAATAAAATCATTTCTCGGGAAATATATTCAGTGACGTCTCTTGGGTATATTTTCTTAATTTATAATTTTTTCCATATATTTTATATTAAAATAAGTTTTTTTATATAAACTGATTACAAAAGGGTAAAGAGGTGATATCAGACAGATTGGAGATTCATTATGAACAAGCGGAATGAATATTCATTCCGTAATAAATTGGAGGTTGTAACAACATATGTTATCCGCATCCAGCAGTAAATACGACATGATTATGAAAGCGTCGGTCTCACTTTTTACGGAAAGGGGATTTAATGCTACCACTATCCCGATGATAGCTGAACGAGCTCATGTGGGAACAGGAACGATCTATCGTTATTTTGACAGCAAAGAAACACTCGTCAACGTATTGTTTCAGGAAAGCATCCAGCGCTTTACGGAAAAGTTGAAGCGAGATTTTTCGGAATTGCCTGTCAGAGAAGGCTTCCACCACGTATTTTGCTGTCTCGTTCAATTTACGAAAGAGAGTGACTATGCGCTATTTTTTCTTGATACGAAAAAAGACGCTCATTACTTAAATGACACTAGCAGAAAAATGATAGAACATCTGACTCATATGCTCGATGACTATTTTAACAAAGGAAAAGCAGAAGGGGTAATTCGCAGCTTGCCCTCTAATGTGTTAATTGCGATTGTGCTAGGGGCATTTCTCAAGATATATCAACTCGTCCAAACGGGTGATATAGAGATGGACATAAATTTAATTACTGAATTGGAACAATGCTGCTGGGACGCCATCAAGCTTCATTCATCACAATAATAGGAGAGGAAGATGTATTATGAAACAGGCAAGTGCAATACCTCAGCCCAAAACATACGGACCTTTAAAAAATCTTCCGCATCTGGAAAAAGAGCAGCTTTCTCAATCCTTATGGCGGATTGCCGATGAATTGGGGCCGATTTTCCGTTTCGATTTTCCAGGGATGTCCAGTGTTTTTGTATCCGGTCACAACCTCGTGGCAGAAGTGTGTGATGAAAGCCGCTTTGACAAAAACCTTGGCAAAGGCTTGCTAAAGGTGCGCGAATTCGGCGGAGACGGCTTATTTACAAGCTGGACGCACGAACCGAATTGGCAAAAAGCCCACCGTATTTTGCTTCCGAGTTTCAGTCAAAAAGCGATGAAAGGCTATCATTCTATGATGCTGGATATCGCAACCCAGCTGATTCAAAAATGGAGCCGGCTTAATCCTGATGAAGAAATTGAAGTAGCGGACGACATGACCCGTTTGACGCTTGATACAATCGGGCTATGCGGGTTTAACTATCGCTTCAACAGCTTTTACCGTGATTCTCAGCATCCGTTTATCACCAGTATGCTCCGTGCCTTAAAAGAGGCGATGAATCAATCGAAAAGACTGGGCCTGCAAGATAAGATGATGGTGAAAACGAAGCTGCAGTTCCAAAAGGATATAGAAGTCATGAACTCCCTGGTCGATAGAATGATAGCGGAGCGAAAAGCGAATCCAGATGAAGACATTAAGGACCTTTTATCACTCATGCTTTATGCCAAAGATCCTGTAACTGGTGAAACGCTCGATGATGAAAACATCAGACACCAAATTATAACATTTTTAATTGCAGGGCATGAAACAACAAGCGGTTTGCTTTCCTTTGCGATTTACTGTCTGCTTACACATCCGGAAAAACTGAAGAAAGCTCAGGAGGAAGCAGATCGCGTGTTGACGGATGACACGCCGGAATATACACAAATCCAGCAGCTGAAATACATTCGGATGGTTTTAAATGAAACACTGAGGCTGTATCCAACAGCTCCTGCCTTTTCTCTCTATGCCAAGGAAGACACTGTTCTAGGCGGGGAATACCCGATTAGCAAAGGGCAGCCTGTCACCGTTTTAATTCCGAAACTGCACCGGGATCAAAACGCTTGGGGAGAGGATGCAGAAGATTTTCGTCCGGAACGGTTTGAAGACCCTTCGCGTATTCCTCACCATGCGTATAAGCCGTTTGGAAATGGGCAGAGAGCTTGTATTGGCATGCAGTTTGCTCTCCAAGAAGCGACAATGGTTCTCGGTCTTGTATTAAAGCATTTTGATTTGATAAACCATACTGGCTACAAACTACAAATCAAAGAAGCATTAACGATCAAGCCGGATGATTTTAAAATTACTGTGAAACCTCGGAAAACAGCAGCAATCAATGTACAGAGAAAAGAACAGGCTGACACCAAAACAGAAACGAAGCCAAGAGAAACAAAACCTAAACACGGCACACCTTTACTCGTTCTTTACGGTTCAAATCTTGGGACAGCGGAAGGGATAGCCGGTGAACTGGCTGCTTACGGCCGCCAGATGGGCTTTACAGCCGAAACGGCTCCGCTTGATGATTATATCGGCAAGCTTCCTGAGCAAGGCGCAGTCGTCATCGTTACGGCTTCTTATAATGGGGCGCCGCCTGATAATGCTGCCGGCTTTGTAAAGTGGCTGGAAGGGCTTGAGAAAGGCAGATTGAATGGTGTTTCCTATGCGGTATTCGGCTGTGGAAACCGGAGCTGGGCCAGCACGTATCAGCGGATTCCCCGCCTGATAGATGACATGATGAAAGCAAAAGGGGCATCACGTTTAACAGCGATGGGGGAAGGCGATGCCGCCGATGATTTTGAAAGCCATCGCGAGTCGTGGGAAAACCGCTTCTGGAAGGAAACGATGGAAGCATTTGATATAAACGAAATATCTCAGAAAGAAGACAGGCCTTCATTATCCATTACTTTTCTCAGTGAAGCGACGGAAACGCCGCTTGCCAAAGCATATGGCGCGTTTGAAGGGAAGGTTTTGGAGAACCGGGAGCTCCAGATGGCTGATAGCCCGCGTTCCACCCGGCATATTGAATTGCAGATCCCTGACGCCAAAACATATAAAGAAGGCGATCATATCGGCATACTGCCAAAAAACAGCCAGAAGCTTGTTCAGCGGGTCCTCAGCCGATTCGATTTGCAGTCCAATCATGTGATAAAAATGAGCGGCGGCCCTCATATGGCTCACCTTCCGATGGATCGGCCAATCAAAGTGACGGATTTATTGGCGTCCTATGTGGAGCTGCAGGACCCGGCTTCAAGGCTTCAGCTGCGGGAGCTGGCTTCTTATACAGTCTGTCCGCCGCATAAAAAAGAGCTGGAACAGCTCGTCTCAGACGATGGCATTTATAAAGAGCAGGTACTGGAAAAACGTCTCACCATGCTTGATCTTTTAGAGGATTACCCTGCCTGCGAAATGCCGTTTGAGCGGTTTTTAGCACTTTTGCCATCACTAAAACCGAGATATTATTCCATTTCAAGCTCACCTAAAGTCAATGCCAATATCGTGAGCATGACAGTAGGCGTTGTTAAAGACTCAGCCTGGAGCGGGCGAGGCGAATACCGGGGCGTCGCCTCTAATTATTTAGCAGAGCTGAATACAGGTGATGCAGCAGCCTGCTTCATCCGAACGCCGCAATCCGGATTCCAGATGCCAGATGACCCTGAAACCCCTATGATTATGGTCGGACCGGGTACAGGAATTGCGCCATTCAGGGGCTTTATTCAGGCAAGATCTGTTTTGAAGAAGGAAGGAAGCGCGCTTGGTGAAGCTCTTTTATACTTCGGCTGCCGACGCCCCGATCATGATGATCTTTACAGAGAAGAGCTGGATCAAGCGGAACAGGATGGTTTGGTGACAATCCGCCGATGCTACTCACGCGTTGAAAACGAACCAAAAGAATATGTCCAGCACTTGCTCAAACAAGATACGCAGAAATTGATGTCACTCATTGAAAAAGGGGCTCACATTTATGTATGCGGTGATGGATCGCAAATGGCTCCTGATGTAGAGAATACTTTGCGTCAGGCATATGAAGCTGAAAAAGGAGCAAGTCAGGAAGAATCAGCCGATTGGCTGCAAAAGCTGCAAGATCAAAAACGTTATGTAAAAGACGTTTGGACAGGAATGTAATAAAAATAAAATCCCGCCATCAATCAGATTGGCGGGATTGCTTTGCATGTGAGAAAAACCGGCACGATAATGAAATCTACTGAAAAGGATGTTATAGGGAGTATCGCGCCGGCCTTATTGTTAATATCGTCTTACGGGGACAAAAGTTTAGGTTTTTTCCTTTTTTTTAAAACGAATAGTCTAAAAGTCTTGTTTGTGATTTAAGGACTGGTCTTTTGGCTTTTGTTCTCGCCTATTTCTCAAGAAGAGCCATCTGTTGAAGATCGATGCTTAAATTGGCGCTCCACATGTTTTTGGTAATGAAAGTCATGAATTAGCCGAATCGTGGGCCTGATTAACAGCAGCAAGCTCCCAATCACAAACAGCCATATCCCTGCCGACATTAGTGGATCATAAAAAAAGAAAAAGCTCCCGACGAGAAACAAAGCACCAATGATAAAATCGTTTACTGTATAAAGAATCTTATATCGTTTTTTGAAGAAAAGTTCATAGCGGTTCAGTTCTTTGTTGATGTTATGCTCTTCATTAGCTGCCACTATCATCCCTCCATTCTATTTTGGCTTACCCTCACGTAAACGACATGTAAACATAAGAATGGCCTCGGAAAATAGAGTGGTCAGATAATGATCAGCAACGTTTTTAAATAGGACTTCTTTTCTTACAAAAACGATTCCATTGCCTCAACAATGAGACCTGTCAAAGCTTTAGCCCCTTGTGGAACCAAGTGTACGCCATCAGGTGTAAAGTATTCTGGATGCTGAAGAGCTTCTGTATGCCAGTCAACTAACGTAACATTTTTGTGAGCGCTTGCCTGGTGCTTCAAAGATTCATTTACCTTGCTTTCCCATTGGCGGGGGACCCTTGTATTAACAAGGTAGATATGAGCTTTTGAGAATGATTGAAGCAATTGTTCAATTTGGCTGTTTGTAAAGTAACCATTGGTTCCCAGCTCAATGATGACAGCTTTGTCCGGCTGATTAAAAGACTTGTATTCCCTTGTTAGCTCCAAAGCTTGAGACATTTGTCTCCCTACCTTTCCATCAATCGTAACATGTGAAAGTGATTGATGAAGATGCGAGGCAATATCAAGCATGACGGAATCTCCTATAGCTAACACTTCTTTATCAGAGTCTATACGTTCTCTCCCCTGCCGAGATTGCGTGTCTTTATTTTTGCTAATCTCTTGTCCATTCTTTTTGTTTTCCTTTTGCTCTTGATTGGAGTCTCTTGTTTTTTGTTCGACATCGTTTTCCTTGTCTTCGACTATAGCACTTTTTCTGTCCTCAGGAGCCTGGTTGTTGATATCAGCGTTTGTTTCTTGTGAGTTATACGTCCATTTGGTGGGGTGCTTTTGATCACCGGCCAGTCCAGACAGCCCTCCCGCAAAAATAAGTAAAGAGAGAATGACGAAACCAATTGACATTTTACTCAGGAGAGTTGTCGTTTTCCATTCTCTGATTCTATGTATAAAAACACGGCGGAAAAAGGGTCTAAATCCTTGTGTCCGTACCGGCTTCTCTATTAAATGATAAGAAAGCTCGGCAAGTATAAAGGTAACAGTAACCTTTAGCGCGATATGCCAAAAAACAGGGTTTCCGATTTCTTGAACTGGCGTGCTTAACACAATAACAGGGTAGTGCCAAAGATAAATACCGTAAGACCTTGTTCCAAGCCAACGGAGCGGCCTCCATGAAAGCAGATTGCCTAAAAAGCTGCACGGATGGCAAATACATGCAATAAGGATTGCGGCGATTATGCTAATCAAAAGCATTCCGCCTCTGTAAAGAAAAGGCTCGTATTCATCTGTGAAATAGACACACAACACTAAAAAACAAAATGCCGAAAGTTCAGTGGCGTGCAAAGTGTGCTTCAGTTTGCTTGGCAGCCTGTTTGAAGACAGCCTTTTCATAGGCCAAACCAAAGCCAAGGCACATCCGATGAGAAGTTCAAACGAACGAGTATCTGTACCGTAATACACGCGGCTCGGATCTGCGCCGGGTTCATACAATATGCTCATCATCACGGCTGAACAAAGCGCAAGCAATGATATCACTGCCGCCAATCTGGCGCGGCTTTTCAATATGTACATCCCAACAACCAAGAACATCGGCCATATCATATAAAATTGTTCTTCAATCGCCAGCGACCATAGGTTCTTTAAAGGAGATGGGGAACCGAAACTATCAAAATATGATAGCTTATGAAAAATAAACCACCAATTACTTATATAAAAGAGAGAAGAAATGGCATCTCCTCGTATAGTATGCAATAGTTCCCAGTCAAACAATACAACCCAAATAACAGCACAAAAGATCATAAGGTAAGCCGCTGGCAGAAGCCGCCGAATTCGACGCTTCCAAAAATCCCGAAAATCAAGGCTGATATCATTTCCATGTGTCGGCAATAATATAGATGTAATTAAATAGCCGGATAAAACAAAAAAAATATCAACTCCAATGAAGCCGCCGTTAGCCCAATTGAAGTTTAGGTGATAAGCGATAACTGACAGGACGGCAAAAGCCCGAAGGCCATCCAGTCCAGGGATGTATCGGTGATGTTGTGTCTTGTGATACATGGGTATTCCTCCAATAATGTGCAGATATTCTAGTTGTTTCTGGATAGCTAGGTTACGATCTCACTTAGTGAAAAAAGAGAACATTCATCATATGAGTTGGATGTTTTTTTTATTATCGAACATAACGATCCCCCACGAGCAAGCTTGATATGATGCTGGTTGGAATTGTAAACTCGGTAACGCCCATATAGCCGGGAGCGACTTCATATTCATCAAATGAGATCACAAGTTTATGGTCTTCATTAATATAAAACGATTGATCAGGAAGAATTTTTTTGAACGGTTCTGCATCTTCGTCAGTGAGCCAATATATTTTATTCGGATCTTCCTTCATTTGCTGTTTCATTTGTTCTTTGATGTTTTGGCTGATGACGTTGATATAGCGTTCATCTTTGAATAAGCTTTTTAATGTCAGTAAGATATCATTCTTTTTGTCAATTGTGATATAACGGCTTTGGTTGTAAGATGATGCTTGTGTTTTTTCAATATTTCGCCGGATAGAGAGTAAATCTGGTGTGTCTGTCACTGTCTCGTAATCACTATAGATACTGAGATGCTCTTTTTTGTTTTTAGATGTGGACTGTATAAATTCCTTGTACAGATGCTTGCTTTCTTTCAAGTATTTCTGGTTGATGCTGTTTTCAAGCTCTTTATTAGAAAGTCCGGACAGGGCAGGTGTTTTGACATCGATGCTCGATTGATCTTTCTCTTCTTTGATCTCTATAAAAGTAATGGCTTTGACAATCTTCCCGATGACAGGAATTCTCGACATCGCTTGAGCTGCGTCAGGGTTGATGTTGACAAGTGCAGTGAATAAAATAGCCGCCGCGACAGCTGCCGATGTCGGCCACATGACGATTCTTTTCTTTTTTGGTTCTTGCTGAAGGGCTTTTTCAACAATGATATCAAGTTCTTTAGGAATCTGGACATTTTTATATTCTTCTCTTAATTGCTGCAATCTCTTATCCATTAAGAAAGATCCTCCTTCGTCAACTGAATGCGCATCAGCTTCAATGCTCTGTAGAGGCGCGTTTTGACGGTATTCGTGTTTTCTCCTGTAATTTTCGCAATATCTTCCAATTTGAGGTCTTCAAAAAAACGCAAAATAATAATGGTTTTATAGCGGTACGGCAATTCGTCAAGCGCTTCATGAAGATCGGTATCCTTGTAATGGTCTTCCTTTCCTTTGCTTAAAAACTCTATCGTTTCGTCATCCATCACTTTTACCTTTTTTTGTTTGCGCAAAAAATCAATAGCTGTCCGTACTAAAATTTTATAAAACCAGCTTTTTATCATCTCAGGGTTTCTAACCGTTTCAACTGAGTTCAGTGCTTTTTTTATAGATTCCTGAATAATATCTAAAGCGTCATCTTGATTTTTCACATAACTGAAAGCCAACCTGTAGAAATCTTGCTTATGATCAGTTATGCATGTGACAAGCGACGCTTTTGTTGTTTGTTTTTTCTTCATTACAATAAAGGGCTCCTTTTTGAATATACGTATATCATAGGCTGTTACCTAGGATAGACGCGGAAGGCAAAAAAATAGTTTGCGCAGAATCGCATTTTTTTAAAGAAGTAAATCAGAGCGGGGGAGTCATGCATAAAAAAACATGGCTTGTTTGTACAAGCCATGTTTTGCTATTCCAAATAATGTTTTTTGAAATCCGAGTGGATAGAAAATTTGCGTCGCAACCGAATGAGATTTTCTCCAAAACTTTCTTCTAAAAGCCCTCTATGCTTTTTCAGAATTTCCATGAGGTACAGATCATGAATGATCACTTCAGTTATAGGCATGACTAAACCTACATGCATTGTCCATGCAGCACGGCTGTCGTTTCCGAGAGAGACGATACCTGCTACTACTTCTGAATCATCCCCGCTATAGACAAGCCACCGTCCGTCATACTCTTCTGTAATTTCACTGCTCATATCATGAAGGTAAACAGTAGCAAAATCAGATACGATGTCTCCGTACGCAATAATGGTAACAATGACACCTTGATTTGCCGCCTGTTTTAACTCTGATTCTATCTCTTCAAAATCCTCTTTCCATATTTCTAAGAGGATTCTTGTTTTGGCGGATAAGATACAAGCTTTCACCTTTTCAAGAATTTCATTGCGTCCGGTGATATTCCAGATATTTTCCCGATCATTTGCAGTCTGCTCGAATTTCTCAAAGTATTTCTCAGCCTGATCAAAATGCTCTTCCGCCTTGAGCCGGCGGTTTTTAATCAGTTCTTTAGCGGGTACAGGGACATATTGAGGCGTATTTCCATGACTTACAAAAACATCTCCCCTGATGACAAGGCTTTCTAAAACTTCATAAATTTTAGAACGGGGCACTCCGGATTTTTTTGCGACGGCATATCCAGTTAAAGGTGATTCTTGCAATAAAGCCAGATAAGCTTTTGATTCATATTCGGTAAAATTGAGGTTTTTTAAAATGTCTAACATATTTTCCTTCATACATCCTCCATATAAAAAGCAGTCGTTGCCTTTGTAATCGCTATTTTAACAAACCATATTGATTTATTCCAAACCCATTGATACACTTTTATAAGTGGTTACTTTTGTAGTCACTATATGTCATGTGGATTTTTTAAGGGGGAGAAGAAATGCACAGCTTACTCACTTACATACCGATCGCTGCCATGATGGTTATTTTACCTGGGGCAGATACAATGCTTGTGATGAAAAATACCCTTAGATACGGCGCAAAGGCTGGCCGTTATAATATTCTTGGATTGGCTACAGGACTTTCCTTTTGGACGGTTATCGCCATTTTAGGTTTATCAGTAGTTATTGCAAAGTCGGTGTTTCTTTTTACAACGATCAAATATTTGGGAGCAGCGTACTTAATTTATTTAGGAATCAAAAGTTTTTTTGCCAAAAGCATGTTTTCTATAGATGACATGCAAACCCAAGCAACAACTACAGAAAATTCTCCGAAACGTTATTATAAAACTTCCTTTATGCAAGGATCACTTAGTAACATTCTCAATCCTAAAACTGTTTTGGTTTATGTTACAATCATGCCCCAATTTATCAATCTGAAGGGGAATATAAACCAGCAGCTCATCATCTTAGCTTCAATCCTAACCCTATTAGCGGTGTTATGGTTCCTGTTTCTCGTTTATGTTATTGATTTCGCAAAAAAATGGATGAAAAACTCGAAGTTCCAAAGGACGTTCCAAAAAGTAACCGGTATGTTATTAGTGGGTTTTGGCATCAAAACTGGTTTGAATTAAAGTTCGGCTCCGTTGGCTGGTCGCCTAAATGAGAATACAATTGCATAAATGCAAGATCTAATAGCAGCCTCAGTGAAGTTTCGGCAGATTAATTGTTTTTGAGTGTCCGAGCATACAAAAAAGACAAGGGAGTGTGTACCCTTGTCTTTTTTTTGTTATTTTATTTTACTTCCTTTGGTGGTCTGTACCTTATACATAATAATCAATAAAATAAACCAGACCGGAGTGACAAACAAAGCAACACGTGTATCATTCGCCAATGCCAATATGACAAGAATGAACGCGAGAAATGCGAGTGTTAAGTAGTTGGATATTGGGTAAAAAGGCATTTTAAATTTGTTTGCTTTCGCTTCATCCTGCCTTGTTTTTCGATATTTTAAATGGCAAATCACCGTGATGCCCCAAATAAAAATAAAACATATTGTAGAAACACTTGTAATCAGTGTAAAGACTTGCTCGGGTATTATATAATTCAGGCTAACGCCAATGAGAATGGCGATGGTTGAAAAGAACAGCGCATTACTTGGAACTTTAGAAGAAGTCAGTTTCTTCAATAATCCAGGTGCGTGATGATCCTTGGCAAGAGAATAGACCATTCGGCTTGTGCTGAATAAAGCGCTATTGGCCGCTGATGCAGCTGATGTTAATACAACAAAATTGATCAGACTGGCAGCGGCAACAATGCCTACAACAGAAAAGACTTGAACAAATGGGCTTTCATTTGGGTCCAAAACATTCCAAGGATAGATACACATAATGACAAAAAGTGCACCGACATAAAACAGTAAAATCCGGACAGGGATTTGATTGATGGCTTTAGGTATCACTTTTCGTGGATTTTCTGTTTCACCTGCTGTCAGTCCAACAAGTTCAATTCCCACAAAAGCGAAGACAACCATTTGGAATGAAAGGATAAATCCATGCCATCCATTTGGTAACAAGCCGCCGTGCTTCCAAAGATTTGTGAGGCTGGCTGACCCGGAAGCTGCGGAAAAACCTTTCGCAATCAAAAAAATACCAGTTACGATAAGAGCCAGTATGGCAATGACTTTGATCAATGCAAACCAGAATTCCAATTCTCCGAAAAGTTTAACGGTGGCAAGATTCATTATCAGCAGGATAATAAGCGCTAGAAGACCCGGCAGCCATTGAGGCACATCGGGAAGCCAATATTGCGTATAAATCCCGACCGCTGTTAAATCAGCCATCGCGAGAGAAATCCAGCAGAACCAGTAGGTCCATCCAGTGATAAACGCTGCCATGTTGCCTAAATAGTCCCTTACAAAATCAACGAAAGAGTGATACCCCGTATTTGATAGGAGCAGTTCTCCGAGCGAACGCATAATGAAAAAGCAAAAGATTCCGGTGATCAAGTAAGCAAATAAAATAGATGGTCCCGCAAAGTGAATGGACTTTCCAGATCCTAAGAATAAACCAGTCCCGATTGCACCCCCAATCGCCATTAATTGTATATGCCTGTTTTTAAGGCCTCTAGACAATTTTTGTTGTTGTCCCAAATTGCCTTTGTTAGAATTGCCTATCAATTTTATTTTCCTCCAATAATAAAGTGAATAAAGTTTTATCGGATATTATATCATCTAAGAGAATATAATGTTTAATTTTTAAATTTTTAAAATAAAGTTTTCCCTTGTTTGTAAAGCTGGTGAATGTCTTTTCCTTTCCTTTATGACTTTCCGGTTCTATCAATAGTAGAAAAAACAGGAAGATTATCAGTATTGCTTATATTGAAAAAAATGTAAAATATTCTTAACCAAAAAAGGAGGAACCAATATGTATCCGTTTAAGAAAGTAATATTGATCAGCATTTCCACACTTGCGCTATTAATGTTATGTACAACAGCGATGTTTCCAAAAAGCTCACAAGCAGCTGTAAGAGCCTAACTCGTTATTTGCGGAATCTTTATTATCGGGATTCTTGGATATTGGGCTGGATTTTTAGCATAAGCTCTGTGATGTAAGAAAGAAGAGGGAAACTGCAGCAGTCTATCATATATCAATCTTTCGGATATCAGTCAAACTGAGGAGAATTGCCAGAAACGAATCAACTCACGCAGCAGTCTCTCTTGGAAGTGTCAAACATGAAGAGAGGAGCGAAAAAATGAAAAAGAGACTTATCCAAGTCATCATCATGTTTACCTTGCTGGTGACTATCCCATTTTCGATTGAGGCAGTCGATTCAAGCTACTATGATGAGGATTATCGTCCACAATATCATTTCACCCCGGAGGCAAACTGGATGAATGATCCAAACGGGATGGTATATTATGCTGGAGAATATCATTTGTTCTATCAATACCATCCATACGGGCTTCAGTGGGGGCCCATGCATTGGGGGCACGCTGTGAGTAAAGATTTGGTGACATGGGAGCACCTTCCTGTTGCGCTGGCTCCGGATGACAAAGGCACGATCTTTTCCGGAAGCGCAGTTGTAGATAGGAATAACACAAGCGGTTTTCAAACAGGCAAAGAGAAGCCTCTTGTGGCCATATATACACAGGATCGGGAAGGCCATCAAGTGCAGAGCATCGCCTATAGCAATGACAAAGGAAGAACGTGGACGAAATACGCTGGCAACCCTGTCATTCCAAACCCGGGAAAAAAAGATTTTCGCGATCCAAAAGTCTTTTGGTATGAAAAGGAAAACAAGTGGGTAATGGTGCTGGCGGCAGGAGACCGAATCCTCATTTATACGTCTAAAAATCTAAAGCAGTGGACGTATGCAAGTGAATTTGGACAGGGAGAAGGAAGTCATGGAGGAGTATGGGAATGCCCGGATTTGTTTGAGCTCCCGGTAGACGGCAATCCAAATCAAAAAAAATGGGTGATGCAGGTCAGTGTTGGAAACGGGGCGGTTTCGGGGGGATCAGGCATGCAATATTTCGTAGGAGACTTTGATGGAACTCATTTTAAAAATGAAAATCCGTCAAATAAAGTTCTCTGGACAGATTACGGCAAAGACTTTTATGCGGCTGTATCCTGGTCTGATATTCCATCCTCAGACGGCCGGCGGCTTTGGTTAGGCTGGATGAGCAATTGGCAATATGCGAATGATGTTCCTACATCCCCATGGAGAAGTGCAGCCTCCATTCCAAGAGAGTTAAAGTTAAAAACGCTTACTGAAGGAGTGAGGGTCGTCCAAACACCGGTAAAAGAGCTGCAAACCATTCGAGGAACCTCAAAGAGCTGGAAGAATCAGACCATATCGCCCACAAGCCAAAATGTGTTAGCAGGCCTATCTGGAGATACGTATGAATTACATGCCGAATTTCAAGTGACCCCAAGTTCAGCAGCAGAATTTGGTTTTAAAGTTCGAACAGGCAGAAATCAATTTACAAAAGTCGGCTATGATCGAAAGAACAAAAAACTGTTCGTTGACCGGAGCGAGTCGGGGAACGTCACTTTTAATCCGACCTTTAACACCGGAAAACAAACCGCTCCGCTGAAACCGGTAAATGGAAAGGTAAAGATGCGCATTTTTGTCGACCGCTCTTCAGTTGAAGTATTTGGGAATGACGGACAGCAGGTCATAACCGATATCATTCTCCCGGATAGATCAAGCAAAGGTCTTGAATTATATGCTGCAAATGGCAGTGTAAAGCTAAAATCTTTCACGATATATCCTTTAAAAAAGGTGTGGGGAACGTCACCTTTTATCTCGAATTTGACTGGCTGGACGACTGTAAATGGCACGTGGGCCGACACAATTGAGGGGAAACAAGGGAGATCGGACGGCGATTCCTTTATCATGTCTTCAGCATCCGGATCTGACTTCACCTATGAATCTGATATCACCATTAAGGATGGAAACGGAAGAGGGGCAGGAGCGCTTCTATTCCGCTCTGACAAAGATGCCAAAAACGGTTATCTTGCCAACGTGGATGCGAAGCATGATCTAGTGAAATTCTTTAAATTTGAGAACGGTGTCGCTTCTGTCATTGCCGAATACAAAACGCCGATAGACGTAAATAAAAAGTATCATCTGAAAACTGAAGCTCAAGGTGATCACTTTAAAATCTATTTAGATGACCGTCTTGTGATCGATGCAAATGATTCCGCATTCGTAGAAGGTCAATTTGGCTTAAATGTGTGGGAAGCGACTGCTGTCTTTCAGAATGTAAACAAGGGGTTTTAACTTTAAAAAAGGCACAGACCTAAACAGTCTGTGCCTTCTCGTTATTTCAACAAATTTAATGATTCGCGGTTAAATGCTTCCAAATCATCCGGTGTTCTGCTTGTAACAATATTGTGGCTGACGACTACTTCTGCATCTTTGTAGTTTGCGCCGGCATTGATTAAATCTTTGCGGATGCTGCGGTAACCTGTGATATCTTTGCCTTTCAATAGATCCGTATCAATCAATACTTGCGGGCCGTGGCAAATAGCGAATACAGGCTTTTCATTTTCGACAAACGCTCTCGCGAATTCTCCCGGACGGTCATCTGCACGAAGTAGATCTGGAGAGAATCCCCCAGGGATTAAAAGTGCATCAAATTCACTAGCATCCACATCTGAGATTGCTTTTTCGATCTTTACTTTCTCGCCATGCTTACCGGTAACTTCTTTGCCGGCTTCCAAATCGATAGCTACGACACTGTAGCCAGCTTCTTCGTATGCTTTTACCGGGCTTGTATATTCGATATCTTCGAATTGGTCTGTAACGAGAACGGCAATTTTTTTGCTCATATCAAAAACCTCCTATAACCTTTTTATGCTCATAGAATAACAGGAAAATTGACCGGCCTTCAAACCATTTGCTTAAGGAGATCGTTTTTCATGCATTTCCAGTAAATAAAAGCGGTCACCTCATTTAAGGACTAACCTATTTTTTAGATTTGCAATGTGGAAATATAAATCACAAATCGATAATGAGACTTGATTTTGCTGCTGAGCATGACATCGCACTCAAAATCGAGGTATTCCGCGCTGACCAGGTGGATGAAGTTTCGCGCTCACATCTTTCTTTTAGCCTGAAAAATCCGACCAAGTCTCTTATTATTGTGATGTCATTAAGCATTACACCTGGTACTCACATTCAAATTAGAGCTGAAGGGATTGACGAGGAGGAACAGGCTATGTAAGCGATTGAAAACTAATGGGAAAAAGCGGAGAGCTCATCGGGAGAGAAGGAGACCAAATTTATTGTCGCTCTCATTTCAATTCAGCTTCTACTTTTAACATACAGAAGCTGAGGAACAGCTATAATCAATCAAAACTGTTCCTCAGCAAATCAAAAAAGGTTAAAGGATTGGCAACTGAATTGCGGTTTCGATATTTTGTAAATTCAGCTTGACTTGTTCGTCTGTATTCCAAGGATGGTACCAGCCCTTTTCCATCATGTAGCTTGAAATTTGTTCATGCATATCGAGGGCTTCCTCTAAATGGCGGACAAGGACCTCTTTTACTTCAGGCGTTCCGGCTTCCGTTGCGGCCATCGCATAATTTCTGACTCCGTTTTTTGCGGCAATCAATAAATCCATGGCGATGATTTGGTCTGTCAGTACATTCATGCCGGTCAGATATTCAATGATAGGATTCATTATTCATTCATCTCCTCATTCATGCTTTGCTTTAGATAAAATCGAGGCGAATTCGTGTAGCTGCCGTGTGGTGGTGTCAACGTCTTGCTGCATGATTTCTTTTAGCTTCGGATCAGATACCAGCGCCTTCATTGTTTTGGATTTTGTTAAACAAAGTGTCTTAAATGCAGTCATTTCTTGAACCTCAAGCACTTCATGTAAGGCATATTCCATTCCAGTCACCTCCGTTTTTTAAGGTTTTAACACAACTTTAATACAATCATCCATTTTGGTATCAAATATGTCATAGCCATGCTTGGCTTCACTAAGCGGCAGGACATGGCTTACAACATCTCCCGGATCAATTTTACCCGTCGACACTAATTCAAACATGTATGGCATGTAGTGGATCACCGGGGCCTGTCCAGAGCGTATATTGATGTTTCGCTGCATGATATCACCTAACGGAAAACCGTTATATCTACCTCCATACACTCCTGTAATTTGTATGGTTCCTCCTTTGCGAACGGCCTGTGAGGCAATGACCAATGCACTCATCGATCCGCCATGAAGCTTTAATCCGCTGGCAAGGAACTCGAGGTCGCTCATTTTCCCATCCATCCCAACAGCGTCAATGACAACATCCGCTCCGCCTTTGGTGATTTCCTTCAAGTAACTCCCTGTATTCTCATGGTCTTCAAAATTAACGATTTCGACTTTGTTGGTTCGTTTGGCGTGCTGTAAGCGATAGTTTACATAGTCAACTGCTATGACGCGTTTTGCGCCTTTTAGCCAACAAAACTTTTGAGCAAACAGGCCGACTGGTCCGCAGCCGAGAACGATAACTGTATCACCGTCTTTTACCCCGGCATTGTCAACACTCCAAAAGCCGGTGGTCATGGCATCAGCAATCACGCTTAATTTTTCATCTGGTTCCTCACAAGTTTCAGGTATTTTAAAATGGGTAAAATTCGCAAATGGCACTCTTAAATATTCAGCCTGCCCGCCTGGATAACCGCCGGTATGACCTGAATAGCCGAAATAGGCACCCATCTCTCCATTGTCATTTGATTGATCACATTGGCTTTCCAGTTGGTTTTTACAAAAGAAGCATTCACCGCAGGCGATCGTAAAAGGAATAATGACGCGGTCACCTTTTTTCACCTTTGTAACTCCCGGCCCAACTTCTTCAACGATCCCCATTGGTTCATGGCCGATGACATAGTCTTCATGAAGATTAGGAATCAATCCATGGATTAAATGTAAATCTGATCCGCAAATGGCTGTACTGGTGACTTTGATAATCATGTCATCGGACTTTTCAATCTTTGGATCTGGCACATCTTTGACAACAACATTTTTAATGCCTTGATACGTTACTGCCTTCATGCTGTAAAACCTCCAGTGTTAGTGTTCATCAGGTGTCCGGTCAAACATCCCTTTTCGATTTGTTTCATCAGGAAAAAGGTTCATGTTGCCGACCATGATCGTGTTATTTGCAGAGAGCTGATCCAGCTTATACTGTTCGCTCAGCTCATACGGATGGAACCATTTTTTGCTTATCATCAGTTCCGTAATCTCTTGGTGCATCGCGATTCCTTGCATCAGCTGTTTGCGCAACAGGGCTCTTACATCTGGTGAAGCGGTTTCAGTCAAGGCTACGGCAGTATTTCTCACGCCTTCTTTCGCTCGAATAAGAAAATCCATTGCAAATGTAGTATCTGCAAGTTCAGGCACATGTAGCGAATTAATAGGGTCTAAGTGATCATGATTCAAAGGGGCTTACCTTCCTTTCAATTGATGATTGGCGTTGGGCGGCTCTGAGGGACAGGGGCCTGAAACGGCGCCCGCTCATAAACCGCTTGTAAATCAGTAAGGTCTTGAATGGATTGCTGTACATCTTTTTGCATCAAGTCCTTCAGTTCTTGGTCAAACACAAGTCCTTGCATTAACTTTGATTTCGCTATACAAAGTGTTTTAAAGTTCACGATTTCATGTAAATCAACAGCCTCGTGAGCTGCTAATGTTTGATGATCCATATTGATGTAACCTCCTTTTATCAACGTTACATTTCCCGAAATTAGGGTGTAGCATACAGAAAGAACGTTTCTCTGCTAAAAATAACATATACGGAATGATCACAAGTCGCTTTATCCTCAAGCACAATTGCTTATCTAAACAGCTTCTGTTGCGCCGGTTAATCACAAAAAGTGTATAAAAGCCTTGTCTTATTAAAAATGGACTCATATTTGCACATTATGAGAATGCAAAATGTCACGTTTTTTTGTGTCGAAAACATAGGAGTAATTCCACTTTTTAAATATCTAGTTTATGGTACATTTGTAAATATATGGAAGGGAAGGGGCGTGGGTTCTGAAAGGTAATTCTTTTACTGGATGTAAGAAAGCAGACGTATAAGGGGGATAGTATAAGGTGAATAAGCTAAAAATGCTAAGTACGCTAACGGTGATGATTGCATCATTGCTCATTTTTTCTAGCCATGCACTTGCCGCTCAGTATTATACGGTATCAACAAGCAGCGGTGCACCTGTAAATATGCGCAGCGGCCCAGGCACAAATTGGGGGATCGTAACGACTATTCCGAGCGGAACCCGCATCCCGATCTATTGCTACAAAACCGGTACAACTGTAACTGGAAAGTATGGAACGAGTAATATTTGGAATTACACAGAGCGGACGCTTGCCAGCGGGGAGATCGTTCCTGGATTTGTCTCTGATACATATATGTATACAGGCTCAGACGGTCCGGTTGTTACTAAATGCAGCTGGTAGCATTGTTCTATTGATTCCTAAAATGAAGAAGTTGAAGAAAGAGGGATGACATTGACTAAACTGAAAAAGCTCAGTATGTTAACCGTTATGATTGCATCATTATTCATTTTTTCCAGTCAAGCGCTTGCCGTTCAGTACTTTACTGTCTCAACAAGCAGCGGTGCGCCTGTTAATATGCGCAGCGGTCCAGGTACAAACTATCCTATTATGCTTTCCATCCCTAGCGGCTCGCGTGTACCTTACTACTGTTACGCTTATGGAACGACTGTTACCGGGAAGTATGGAACGAGTAATATTTGGGATCAGATCCAGTGGAAAGATTCCCGGGGTGTCGTGAATATTGGATATGTTTCTGACACATATGTCTACACAGGCTCAGACGGCCCGGTCGGTTACCGATGCAACTAGCTGTATCCTCCGTACAATAGAGTTTCTTCTTTAGGGCCTATCTAAATGAACCATACCAACTTTGTTGGTGTGGTTTTTCCGTTCTATAAATAACTCAATCGCTAGGATAGCCCACTTATTAATGATAACTTTAAGTACATAAATGAAAGACCGAGGAAATTGTGTTTGTATATGTATGAACAGTCAAGAGGGCAGAAAGTAAGATGATGAAATCATGAAAACATCTCATTTTCCCTTTGATCTTTGCATAAGATAAATGTATAATACAAATCGTAATCATTTCGTTTGAGGAGAAGGAGTGTCGTAATGGGAATTTTATTTGCAAAGAGGTTAGGGATATTAGCGATTGGTTCATTACTAGTATTGGCAGGATGTCAGACTTCAGGTTCATCTAAGGGTGAGTCTAATCAAACAGCATCCTCAGCAGTTGAAGAAGACTCTTCTAAAACGCAGGAGCAACCATCAGAATCTCATCATCATACTCATGATCACGATCATAGTCATGCACATGATGAAGAAACAGAAAAAATTTCTGAAGGCTATTTTAAAGACAGTCAAGTAAAGGATCGGTCACTTTCTGATTGGGAAGGAGACTGGCAATCTGTATATCCATACCTGCAAGATGGTACTCTTGACGAAGTATTTTCATATAAATCAGAACATGAAGGTGACAAGACAGCTGAAGAATATAAAGAGTATTATAAAAAAGGGTATAAAACAGATGTTGACCGTATCTTCATCAAACAAGATACTGTAACCTTTCTCAAAAATGGAAAAGAATATTCTGGTAAGTATACGTATGATGGGTACGAAATTCTAACTTATGATGCGGGCAATAGAGGAGTAAGATACATATTCAAATTAGCTAAAAAAGCTGAAGGACTTCCTCAGTATATTCAGTTTAGTGATCATAGTATCTATCCGACTAAATCTAGTCATTACCATCTGTATTGGGGTGACGACCGCAAAGCTTTATTTGATGAAGTCAATAATTGGCCAACTTACTACCCGTCAGAAATGGACGGACATGATATTGCCCATGAGATGATGGCGCATTAATTGAGAAGTGACATGGCCATGAAGTATGGTAATTCTTTTATACAAAACGGTCATTTTGGGAAACACTCCTAGTCCTTTAAGGAGATTGAATACTGAGATACCCTGTGTTAGCTGCTGACAAAGAGTCAGCAGCTTTTTTTCCCTCTTTATTTTTCTTTCCTTTCTCTCCGCCCGAGGGCAACTTCTATTTCATGAACGCCTAGATAAAATAAACAAAACATTAATAAAACAGCGCTATTTCATTAACAAAGTTAAGATACGATCAATAATAGCTTGACGGGTGAGAATAAGTGTTTTGGCGAGATCGATTAAGAGTAAGGGAGAGTATGGTGAAAAGATGAAATTACTAAGGATGAAGAAGCATTTAGTAGTGGCTTTATTTTCTTTCATATTATTTCAAAGTTCTATGGGTGTATGTTATGCGAGCACAACAGCGAAAGCAAAAACAGTAACGCCGCCGCGCCCCCCTGCTTCCGGTTACTTCGTAGATCATTACAAAAATAACAGCTCTGCTAATACTACAGTGAATTCTAATCCATCGATCGGAGTACTTTCCGAATTTAATAAGCTTTGGACTCCCGGAAGTACTTGGGATAGTGGCGTAAAATTGAACAGCAGCGTGTTGGATGCCAACATTCAAAAAGTTGTTGACGTTGCTGAACGGCGTACTTTCAGCGAGGAAAATGCTGCATATTTTGATGATCGGAGGAATCAGAGCTACAGTGTGATTGAGGGTCTTGGTCCGCTTACCGATGTATATCGAATGAATGCGGGTGCGACGACAACGATCAACAGTATCCCGGCAGATGCCACAACAAATAAATATCATGATGAAGGAACCCATTCTGGCAGCACGAGTTCCAGTCTCGGCAGCATCGTGGGTTTGGTCAATACGTTACGCGGCCCCTATTCTTCAACGAATCCGGCTAAGGGATACTTTCAATATCCCCGCCCATTTCGCTGGGAAAGCAATTCGATTCTTGTTCCGACCCTTGTTCCTGCTGTCAATCCTGATCCGAGCAAAGACGGAGGCTTTCCCAGCGGGCATACGAATGCCGCATATCTCAGCGCTTTTGCTATGGCTTATGCCGTACCGGAGCGTTATCAGGAACTCCTTACCCGGGCTTCGGAGCTCGGCAATAGCCGCATTGTTGCCGGTATGCATTCCCCGCTCGATGTAATGGGAGGACGTGTCATGGCAACTGGCTTGGCCGCAGCTATTTTATCTGATCCTGCCAATAATCGTTTGAAAAAGGCTGCTTATGATGAAGCTCACAGTAAGTTGTTAACACAAACGGGTACAGCGGAAGACCGATTCAGCGATTATGACATGAATAAAAAACAATATATTCAACGATTGACATACGGGTTTGGACAAATCAATTCAACTGCTAAACCAATGGTGGTTCCTAAAGGAGCTGAAGTACTGCTGGAAACTCGTTTTCCTTATCTTGACAAAACGCAGCGCCGCTGGATTTTAGCTACTACCGGCCTTCCTTCCGGCTATCCTGTTCTTGATGACACTGAAGGATGGGGACGGCTTAATCTCTTTTCGGCCGCCGATGGATATTGCGCTTTTACCAAAGACGTTACCGTGAATATGGATACTTCAAAAGGCGGGTTCCATGCAATGGATCGCTGGCGCAACGATATCTCCGGTCCCGGAAAGCTGACTAAAAAGGGGACAGGCACGTTAAAGCTGGAGGGGAACAATACATACTCCGGCGGTACACGGATTGATAAAGGAACACTTGAGGGCGACTCGAAGACAGCCTTTGGGAGAGGTGATGTGTCAAACAACGGAGGCACCCTGAAAGAAGATGTGTCAGGAAAACTGATCATCGGAGGAGACTATAAACAATCTGCAAAGGGGATACTTGAGCTGAATCTCAGCGGGAAAAACGATCTGCTTCACATTAAGGGCAAGGCAAAAATGAAAGGAACTTTACGCCTCCATTTTTCGGACAATTATGTACCGGAAGACGGATCCACGATCATTGCCTATCATAAGCGTCATGGATCATTTTCTTCAATTGAGACCGTAGGATTGCCGAGCAAGTACAAAGTAAAGATGGTCTATAAGTCCAACAGTATCCAATTAAAAGTCAAGGCAAATTAGGTTGGATCCTAAGTTTTTCTAGTTTAAAATAGGAGTAATGGTCTTATTGGAGGAAGTTTACTCCATAGAGAATATGTTTTCAAGCTGGTGCTAAGTTGGTGTCAGCTTTTTATTTATCGGTGCTCGTTATGATTGAGGAGACCGTTTATTATGTTTTTAATTAATAAAATCCTTGCAAAAAGCAGGACTATTTACAGCGCCCGCATTTTTGATAATAAAAGGAAAATGTTGGCGCTTACAAAGACATTTATGGCGCACACAATGATGAACATAGGCCTTTACCTTTTATTGCTATGCGGTAATAAAATGATTGGTCATACAATGATGGTTGATGTAGGATTTAACAATTGATTATGGAAAAGAACTTGCGGAAAGATACGAAGTTATCAACTGGCAGGCGCCTCATTGGGTGCTTAAAGAAATTGATTTTCAACCTGAAGAAGTGGATAAGGTCTTTGTTACTTCCGAGAAACAGTCTGGTCCGTACCAAGTAACTTCGCTAATTCGCCCTCAAACGTTTTCGAAGCCGGGCGTACACATATAAACAAATCGAAGAAAAAGTTTGCGGTATTTTTGCGGTCCAAACACTTTTTGGAAATGTTAGAATATTACAAAAAAAGACGTAAAAGGAGGGGTCCTGTGAATCCGGTTTTATCATCGTCAGAAGTTGGCGTAAAAATCAATGAATGGTATAAAATGATACGTCAATTTAGTGTCCCGGATGCAGAGATTTTAAAGGCAGAGGTGGAGCAAGAGATCCAACGGATGGAGGAAGATGAGTATTTACTCATATACTTCTCCCTAATGAAATTCCGTCATCAGCTCATGTTGGATTACTTAGAACCAGTTACAACACGAATCAGGCCAACTATTGATGAATTGCTTGAAAAAATAGAGGTATCAAATAAAGGCATATCTGGTCTTTTGTCGTATTATTCTCTGTTTTTCAGAGGGATGTACGAGTTTGATAAGAAGCAATACATGAAAGCTATCTACTATTATAGAGAAGCCGAAAAGCAGCTTATACATGTCCCTGATGAGATCGAAAGGGCAGAGTTTCATTTTAAGTTAGCTGAAGCATATTATGGTATGAAGCAAAGTCATGTGTCTATGCATCATGTTAAACAAGCATTGGATATTTATAATCAATATGAACTTTATAAGGTGCGGAAAGTTCAATGTATGTTTGTTATCTCAGGGAATTATACTGATTTTAAACGTTACGAAAAAAGTCAGCCGCATCTTGAAAAGGCATTAGAAATATCTAGGGAATTGAATAACAAAAGGTTGATTAGTTCTGCGTTATATAATTTAGGCACTAATTTTGCTGACTGTGGTGATTACGAGCAGGCGGAAGTATACATAAAGCAAGCTGTGGAGATAACAGAAAAAGAGAAGCTCACAAACTTGCCACATTCTTTATTTTCTTATGCAAAAATCCTTTTTAAACAAGGGAAAATGAATGAGGCTATCCAAGTAAGTAAGAAAGGTTTGTCAGCAGCTCTTTATCAAGGTGATGAGCTTTTCGCAAAATTACAGGGTTATTTAAAAGCTCTTTACGTCGATGCGGTGGATCAACATGGAGTTAATCAAACCATAGAATACTTAGAGAAGAATAAGAACTATTCTTATGTTGAAGACATTGCCTGTGAGACCGCAGCTGCTTATGCAAATTCAAAAGAATTTGAAACATCCTATGTATATCATCAGAAAATGGTTGAAACTCAAACACAAATTCAAAGGGGAGAATGCCTGTATGACTTTTAAAAAGAGGTTAAGCATTATCCTGGGTTTGTCATTTGTTTTAGTATGTGGTTTCGGTACCGACTTTACAGAGAACCAAACTCAAAACACATTTCATATTGCTTCAGATCGTTTTCAAACTTGATAATATTACATTAAACCTCCTTCATAAATGGAGGTTTTTTTATTTGATATCAACATTAAACAATGGAATCCAATGCGATATAATTAGTATCCCCTTTTAAATCCTTGAGGCTTGAGGCATAACCTTATTTTTGGGGGAGAGAAAAAGGCAATAGGGCACCGATAATTAAATTTTCGGTAGACCGCAATAACTTTTTGTTCTCCAAGGCAAATCCTGAATTAGATGTGGAGAGCTCATTAAAAAACTCACTTCGGAGATAAGGTGAATATTTAATTATTGTGAAGGCGATTGACTCTGCAGGAAATTGTCAGCCTTAACTTTAAGACGCAACCAAGTTTCTAGGGCAATGATCTTTGTTCAAAATTCTTTGAATGAGGAAAATCCACATCCTAATTATGTTTAGAGTGAGAAATTACGAAGAAAAAAGCAAACTACATATCGAAGTTTGCTTTTTTGCTATACTTTGTTAATTGATATCAATAATAAGATGCACCTATATTTTTATATCCTCATGGAAAAGCTTATGTAAAAGCTGCTTAACCGAAATTTCCTCAGTCAATGATCGTATTCCTTGCCCTGCCCACAAAGACATCTGATCATGGTTATTTTGAAGTGAAGCCTGCTGTCTCATTGCCTTCGTTAGTGTATTTTGATAAGGATACGGAAGGGCTTGTGTCTCAAGCGGTGCTTTTTCTTCCATCCATTTATTTGCGATTCCTCTGGCCTCTTTACCTGAAAATAATGTCGTAAGCTTTGTATCTGCTTCGTTTGCTTCTAGTATTTTCTGTTTATGCACTGGATAGGCGTTGCTTTCGTGACAAATTAAAAAGGCAGATCCGATTTGTACTCCTTGGGCTCCAAGGGTTAAAGCTGCTTTTACTCCTCTATGGTCTATTATTCCCCCAGCTGCTATGACTGGTACGCTCAGTGCATCTGCTGCTTGTGGAATCAAAGCCATTAAACCCACGGCAGACTCACCTTTGGAAGGCAAAAAAGCTCCGCGATGTCCACCGGCTTCACTTCCTTGTAGGACTACTATATCCATTCCCCGTTCTTCCATTAACAAAGCTTCTTCTACTGTTGAAGCGGTCCCAATTAAACAGCAACCAGAAGTTTTTAGCTCCTTTACAGCGTCTTCCGGCGGCAGATCAAAAGTGAAGGAGCAAGCCTTTACCTTGTATCTTAAAATCATATCAATTTTTTGATAGAAGTCATCCCACTCTTCTTGCACAGATGTAAATTGATTTACTTGGTTAGCTAACGGTATGTTTTCTTTCCACTTTTTAACTTGATCTTCTGGCGGCATTTCTAGACCTAGCGGAACAAACACATTAATTTGAAAAGGAGCATCTGTCAGCTCAAACATCTCTTTAATTTGTTGTTCTAGTTGTTCTGGTGTAAGATACCCCGATGCTAAGCTACCGAGAGCACCCTCATTCGAAACAGCAGAAGCCAGTCGCGGCTTTGTAATACCGCCAGCCATTGGAGCTTGAATAATCGGTTTTGTTAAGGAAAACATCTTCATAAATTCATTCATACCGAATCCCCCTTGTTAAGACATGACTGTTGAAAAAAGTGTCATTAACTATTTTACAAAGACTCGTATTCGCTTAAATATACAATTTTCCTTTTTTTAACTAATGTTCTTCTGGAAATGATCCCTAATATTCATTAGTAATACAGGTCACACAGTAAAAAACCTTGTTGCCAAGGGGAGTAAATTATCTGAAGTGGCTGCTGCTCTGGATTATTTAAGAAATCATTTTTCTGATGAAATAAAGATAGATGGACTAACTAAAAAAGTAAACCTTAGGGGGACTGACCCCATAAGATGAGACAAATAAAAAACACCTTCAAGTTTGAAAAAAACAGGGGTCAGTCCCAAATATAGTATGTTTTTATTTGATCTTATATATTAAGTTCTCTTTTAACTCGGATATTCATGTAATTAGAACAAGCCTCTGGCATCTTGTGCAATTCTTAGAAAGACACTGGCAAGGAGGTTAGTCCTTGTGAACTAAGCATAAAATGCCAATCGACATCTTCCCGAGGGATGCTAAGCCTGAGATTTGGCATGCGTTTTAAAAGAGTTGTAAACGCAACGTCGCCTTCTACACGTGCTAAAGGTGCTCCCAAACACATATGAATGCCGTGGCCAAAGGCGAGATGACGTTTCATTGTGCGTGTAATATCAAGTTCTTCAGGATCTGCAAACTGTAACTCATCCCGGTTTGCAGATTTTAATACAGGGATTACCACATCACCTTTTTTGATCTGCTGGCCAGCGAGCTCGATATCTTCAGTGGCAAAACGCGGTCCTGCAATTGTGGCAGGGCCATCAAAGCGCAGCAGTTCTTCTACAGCTGCGGGCACCAAATGAAGGTCCGCTTTTAGCTTCTTTAGTTGTTCCGGGTGATCGAGTAACATCAGAGAGCCAGTCGCAATTAAATTAGAGGTTGTCTCATGACCTGCAAAAATCAATAGCGAAATTAAGGAGAGCAGTTCTTCTTCACTGAGACGGTCACCTTCCTCTTCAATGGCAATCAATTGGCTAATTAAGTCATCTGCAGGCTGCTGACGTTTGTCGGCTACAAGCTTTGCGATGTATTCCCCAAAGGCGCGTATCTGCTCTGCCACTCCCGGGTCTTGCCTCCCCAGTCCCAGGCCATGTGCAATAGCAGCAGACCAACTACGAATTTTTCCTTGGTCTGTTTTCGGAACACCAAGCATGTCAGAAATGACATTAATCGGCAGGGGATAGGCATAGTCTTTGACAAGGTCCATTTCTCCTTTATGTTGGACTTGGTCAAGTAATTCGTCAGCAATCTTTTGTACACGAGGACGCAGGCTTTCCATATATTTAGGTGTAAAAGCTTTGGATACTAATCTGCGTAACCGCCGATGATCAGGATCATCAACAGAATTTAAAGATTTTCTAGTCAAGAAGGTAGGAGGGGCAGATGAATCAGCCTGGGCTTTCCACATGTTGCTGGTACCGTCGATAGAGCTCTCATCCACAGTAAAGCGGGCATGATCTTTTAGCACTTGCATGGCTTCATCTATACGCGTAACCATCCAAGCTTGGCGTTTTGTCTCGCCCATTGGAAACGTGACAGGAATAACGGCGCCCATGTTGCGCATCTTTGTAAATATATGAAACTGATTTTCTTCACTTCTACCGCTAAATACGTCCAATATGTTTTGCTCAGGTAAGATGTTCTCTGAATTTGAATGATTCATCATAGCATTCCTTTCCCATGTGTTTATTAGCAAAGCTTCTGCTGACTCAATTACAAAATAAGAAATCTTTAGATAACGTTATATACTATATAATGACCTCCTTATTTCAAACTTCAGTTCTTTCCTTCTACATTTCAGCTGTTTTTCTTACAGTCATGTCTCCAGAAGCTTTTTTAGCACGTTTGATAAAGAAGGAAAGGACTAAGCTAATGATTCCAATGATCAGAATGATAAGGTATGCGTCATTTACCCCTTTGATCGTAGCTTCCATCATCATATGCTTGGATGTTTCACCAGCCTCATCCTGAAGAAAATTCTTTGTGCTGTTTGTCATAACAGTTACAAGTAATGCAGTTCCGATTGCACCGGCTACTTGTCTAATCGTGTTTGAGATCGCCGTGGCATGTGCATACAATCCCGATGGCAATTGGTTTAAGCCTTCAGTCTGAATAGGCATAATCACCATTGCCACTCCAATTCGGCGCAATGTTGACATTAGGATGAGATACGTATAGCTGGTTGAATCCGTTAAATTAATAAAACTTATCGTTGATAGGATGATAATCGTTATACCGCAGATGATAAGCCATTTTGCTCCAAACCGATCAAAAAGCTTTCCAACTGCTGGACTTAGCAAGCCCATTAGAAGTGCGCCCGGAAACATCAGGATTCCAGACTCCAGTGCCGTAAACCCGCGAGCATTTTGAAGGTACAGGGGAAGAATCATCATATCTGCATACAACATCATGGTAATACCTAAATTTATAACGGTGGTCAAGGTAAACATTTTGTATGTAAATGCTCGGAGATCCAGCAGTGGATTTTGAGAGGTGAGCTGTCTCCACGTGAATAGGGTAAGGGCGATAATTCCTGCAAAGATGGAAACCATCACTTCTGTACTTGACCAGCCATTGTTACCAGCATCACTAAATCCGTATATTAAAGCGCCAAATGCAATAGTGGAAAGAATCACACTTAGCAAGTCAACATGAGAACGGACAGTTTCGGATACGTTTTTCAGATAAATAAATCCACAGATGATAACAATAGCTGTAAAAGGGATCATGCCGTAAAACATAGCCTGCCAAGGAAATGTCTCCAGAACATAACCGGCAAGAGTCGGTCCGATTGCTGGCGCAAAGATAATGGCTAATCCTACCATACCCATTGCAGACCCTCTTTTCTCTGGAGGAAAGAGGGATAGCACAACATTCGTGAGTAAAGGCATAATAATTCCAGCGCCGGCTGCTTGAATTAACCGTCCGGTTAACAGTACAGCAAAATTGGGTGCCATTGCAGAAGCAATTGTTCCAACAAGAAAAATAATCATAGAGCTCTGGAATAATTGGCGAGTTGTAAAACGTTTCATTAAAAAAGCTGTAATAGGAATCAAAACCCCATTTACTAACATATAACCTGTTGTGAGCCATTGAGCAGTTGAAGCATTAATATGAAAATCATTCATTAATTTCGGAATGGCAACGCTCATAATCGTTTGATTAAAGGTAGCAAGGAAAGCGCCTATTATCATCACAAACATAATAGGTCCTTTTTTGATAGAGTCGTTGATGGCAATACTCTTACTCAAAATTATTCATCCTTTCAAATCCATCATAGAACTAATTTACACAATGTTGTATAATTAACAGTGTATAAATGAAATTATACGGACAATGTAAAGAGTACACAAGCTACAAATATCCATGAAGTGTAAAATAATTTACATATATTAGTTTTGTGTTGGTTACTTTAGAGAAATACGACATATCTCTTTAAAATGTAGCTTTGCGACTCAGGAAGAAAGGAAACAAGATATCATGGAAAAGAAAAAGTCTCAAACAGATCCCCGCGTCATGCGTACACGGCAATTAATCAAGAATGCGTTTGTTGAATTACTTGAGGAAATGGACCTCCCAAAAATAACTGTCAATCGTTTGGCTGAGAGAGCAACGATTAATAGGGTTACTTTTTATCTTCATTATCGTGATATTCCAGATATGCTGGAAAAGATGGCTGATGATATGATTGAGGATATATCACTTCTTTTTAAGACACCATTGGATCATGTTCCAACAAATGAGTGGAGTTGGAGCATTCTGGAACATTTACTTGAGCATATAGCTGAACAAAAAACATTTTATAAGAGTATTCTAGCTTCTAGGAAAGTGCCTATTTTTAGAGAACGGCTATCGATGTTTATGAAAGATGTATTAGTTTCCAGGTTAGAAAGAAGTGAGAAAGAACCTCACATGATAACCAGCGTGGTAAAAAAAGACATTTTTGTTTGGTATGAATCCTCAGCTTTAATAGGGACAATTATTTCATGGCTTCAAAACGACATACCATATACTCCATCATTTTTAGCTGAGCAATTTTCTCTCCTTCATTATAGAGGGATTCATGATAAGGTTTAAATTGTTAAGTTTGCTTAATCTATATGGATACAAATTTAATGACTATTTATCCATAAATTCGTGAAAACATATAGAAATGGAAAATGGAGATGAATATATCTAAATAAAAATCCCAGCTTCATCTTTACAATAGAGAAGCTGGGTTTATTATTTCAGGTAGTTTTTAAAGTGTTAAAAATATTACATGCTTGTTGTTTTCAACTCAATTATTTAAAAAATTAGATTCTTTCTTCTTTCTAACTTTTAAAGTTAATAGCATTAATATGATTGAAATATAGAGTAATAAAAAGAATGCAAAATTATAAGAGTTTGTTATATCTTTTGCAGCCCCAACAAGTATAGGGACAGCGCCACTTATAATGTAACCACCGAATTGAATCATAGCAGTCCATTGACTAGCATCTCTTGGTGTAGTTGTTGCGTCTAAAGGAAGGATCATTGCTATTGGAAATAATCCTTCGGCACCAATCCCAGTCAAAATAGCACTACTAATGGGTGAAATACTTCCAGTTATTAACGTGATTATCCCGATAAAATAACATAAAGGACATAGAATAATCCAAGTTTTTCTATTTGAACTATTATTAATTAAAATAGGGATGTTGAAGCTAAAAATCATCTGTATGATTGAAAAAACAGTAGCAGTTGGTGCTGGCTATGTGTCACTAAAACCTGCTTCTTGTACTTTTGCTGAGCTTTTAGAACGTCCGGCTTTGAATCGCTTGAGGGAGGATGAAAGCAAGGGAGTTAAAAGTCAAGTCATTTGTTACGATCCTGACCGTCTTTCTAGGAAGTAGATTGTTGAGCCAGTGTTATGCGCATTATGGCAGCAAGCTGAAAAACATACTCATCACTTTTCTTTCTCATATAGTCTACCTATATAAAGGTATATAATAGAGAAAAGCCGGAATGTCAGATCCGGCCTCTTCCACATCATTTCCCCTTTGCTTTCTTCCGCTTTTCCTTTTCCGCCCGGTAGAACTCATGGAACATTTTCATCAGCGCCCGTTTCTCAATCCGCGATACATAGCTGCGCGAGATACCAAGCTCTTTGGCAATCTCACGCTGTGTTTTTTCCTTCTTCAAATCAAGCCCAAACCGCCCGACGATCACTTCTTTCTCACGGTCATCTAAGATATCAATGTATTGCTTCACTTTTTCAAGCTCCATATTGAGCTGGATTGTGTCAATCACGTCTTCATTTTCTGATTTCAGTACATCAATCAGGCTTATTTCATTCCCTTCTTTATCCTGCCCGATCGGATCATGAAGGGAGACGTCTTTTTTTGTTTTTTTCAGTGCGCGCAGATGCATGAGGATTTCATTATTAATTACAAAAGGGGGGTGCACAGATTTCCCGTAACTGTTTGATTAAGTAAATGTTGAGTCAGCTTCCTGTAATAAATGCTCAAACGTTTCTTCGCAAACGAAGGGGATACCTTAAATAACCAAGCTATATTTTCAATTGCATGTGATTGTATGTACGAAAGATTAATATTACGCAACATGAAAGTTGGAATGCAAAAGTGATATGTAAAATAATTGGACTGCCACTCTAAATAATCTGTCCAAGTTGCAGGCATTGTTTTTTTATCACCTTCATGTCTATATATATGGCAAAATTCATGAGCGAAATCATACCATTGTTCAGTTCGGCTTTTTCGGCTGTCCAAGCATATATTATAAATCCCGCTGTGTTTAAGTGCGAAGCTTGTAACAGGTTTAAACGAAAGCCGGATATCTAAAGCCTCGGCAATCCGTTCAAAATTAATTTGTTCAGGCTCTGTAATATCAATCTTCCTGTATAAGTTTTCAATCCAATCCTCTAAATGACTGTTTGTATACCTCAAGATGAAAAACCTCCTTAAAGAAGACAATCTAAAAATTGGATTCGTTAAATATTATAGGGAAAACTAAGACTTTTTTCATAGGAAAATGCATCTAAGATAAGGGTGGTGTTTCTTGAAGAGCTGCTAAGTAATTAATGACAATAATTGATAATGAAAAGTGTTTAAACAGAAGGTTAATAATCAATCTCCTATCTTAATTGTTGAAGACCAGAAGCACATCTTTATATATACGAAAAGTACTTTTTCGAATAAAATCTATTACCTCTAATTGGATAATGAGGGGAATTAATCCTTGAAACTCAGCGTGAAACTCATATACAATACAGGGGTAGGGTATGTTAAATTTTGTTTAGGTGGTGTTTGTTAATGACAAATCCTGAAATTGAGTCTTTTATTAAGGATGTGAATCGAATTGTTCATGACGGCGGGACTGAAGAGGTTTTGACTGGCAAGATTGCGGAGAGAATGAGAAATCTGTTAAAGGCCGATAATATTCTCCCTTCACAGTATCTGCAACCGAACCCAAAATACGCTCTGTATCCGTTGTATATTGCTGACGATGAGAGTTTTTCTATCGCGGTTGCGGTTTGGGATGTTGGGCAATCCACTCCTGTCCATGATCATGGAACGTGGGGCGTAATTGGAGTAGTGCAAGGAACAGAACACGAAATACAATATGCATCGCCTTCTAATAAGCATGAGGAACTGATAGCATGTAATGACCGTTATATTCTGCAAGGGGAGGTTGTCGTCTGTTGCTCCACTGACCAAGACCTTCACAAAGTGGAGTGTGCCTCCAATGATCCGTGTGTAGGAATTCATGTGTACGGCGGCAATATTGGAAAAATAGAGCGTCATATCTACGATACACATACGGGGAAAAAACGGGTAGCGGTTAGTCACTGGGTTCCTGTACCAGCTTCCCGACAGTAAGTCGCATCTTTACGAGAATTAATGGAGAATTTTAAAAAGTGGGCAAAATCGAATGGTGTATTTGATAATTCTACTATTTTAGGCATACCACAAGATAACCCAGAGATTACTCCTAAAGAGCAGTAACGAAGCAGGAACATTCCCTACAAAGGATGAACATCATGAGAGGCCTACTATGTATTTCAGATCTAATTGCCATTGAATTACCACAAGAAAATGACACAGATATGATGTTTAAAGTTGAAGCAGTCGATCCACCTGAACGTTGTCCTGAATGTGGTTTTGACAAGTTGTACAAACACAGTTCAAGAAAGAAACTAATTATTGATTTGCCCATTCGTTGAAAGCGAGTGGGCTTACAATTGAACCGCAGACGATACAAGTGTCGTGAATGCGGATCTACCTTCTGGGAACTCCTAATATCCGTTGGTGAAAAACGTAGTATAACCAAAAGGCTTTTAAAATCCATTTAAGAGCAATCCATGTCTTAGACTTTTGTAGAGGTCGCAGAAAGCGTTGGCGTTGACGAGAAAACCGTATTTTTTCACATACACCTTGCAAGGTTTTTAACAAGAAGCCCCCTTTTCCCGTTTAGATACTCTGCAATTTTCCTCACAATAAACGCTCAATTTTTTTACATGAGAATATAAAAGAAACATAAATGAAAATATAAATGAGAAAAACAACAAAAACCCTTGTTATGTAAGGGTTTCTAAAGGGTTCAAAAATCACTTTATAAATGAGGATTTGATCGAGATATAAATGAGAATCTAAATCTTATTAGTAAACAGAATTAAACATAATAAACAGAAATAAATAATAATAAAACTAACTGCGTTTATTTATCCGATTTCCGTCTTTCCTTTAATTGCTCCGTTATAATCTCCAAAGCAGCCTGTAAGATTTCATCAGTTATTTCTCCGTCTTTTGCTGCAAGGAACGTTTCAGGATCGTTTAACACTTTTTTTGCTTCATCCTGAAATTCTTTTTCATTGCTTTCTCCTTTAAGAAGATAATCCAAAGAAACATCAAGTATGTTTGAAATATTAATTAAGGTTTTATAGTCAGGCTCACGACTACCTAGTTCATAGGCGGTGTAGGCAGGCCGAGTGATTCCAAGTTTATCAGCCATATTTTGTTGGGTTAGTTTCTTTTGTTTTCTGCACTTTTTCAAGTTTTCGGAGAACATTTTAATCACCTGACTTTTATTTTTATTCTATCTCTCATTGTAACGTAACAAAGAGTTACATATAAGTTTTGGTAACAAAACGATACTTTTTTATATAAAATGTGTTGACAATGTAACGAATCGATACTATTATCTAAGTAACGAAACGTTACATTTTCTGATTAAGGGGGTGAAACCTGATGAGAAAATGGCTTAAGAAAAACCGCTTAGAAAAAGGGTTTACTCAAGAAGAAGTTGCCAAAGCTGCACAGATTGGTAGAGCATACTACACCATGATAGAAAATGGTACTAGGAAGCCTAGTGTTATTGTCTCAAAAAAAATAGGAGAGAAATTAGGATTTGATTGGACTATTTTTTTTGATGATGTATGTAACGAAATGAAACATAATTCTAAGGATTCAGCATGATTGGAATTTGAATTTACAAAGGAGGCCTTTTAATTATGAAAGTCATCTTGAAAAAAGGACCACTGTTTGAACAGGCAGAGGCCAAAGCTTACAAATACCTCAGTGGCATACTTGTTCAGCGAATGAATGAACACCAAGAGAAGCTTGCGCAAAAAAATAAAAAGGAATCAGCCTAAGTCATTTATAAACAGCATGGTCTTTTAACTTCAATTTTAAAACTGAAAATCCAATATATCAGGAGGCAAACATATGGAGAACAACCCATACAACATGAGGAATTTACCGCAGATTATGCGTAGTGCCCGTAAGGCTGCAGGTCTTTCCCAATACCAAATCGGCAAGTTAATCGGAGGTAAAGATCAAAGGTATGTTTCAGATGTTGAAAATGGACTTGCTAAGCTCACTCCAGAGTTATGTATCAAGTGGTTTGAGAAGTGCGATGCCTATGAACATATTGATCTTGTACATTACTTATTCAAACTTCATCCTACAGCCGCTGCTCCTATTGATCCGGCACTTAATGAATGTGCAAGTAATGCGGTGATTAATATGGTTCACCAATTGGAGGAAGCACTGCAAGCAACCAAACATTTAGCCCGTTGGCTCACGGATAACCGACCAGGTAAAACAGAGGAGCTGCCTATGGCTGATATTAAACAGATTTTTGATTTGATTGCGGCTAACAAAACATTGATTTATTCACTTGTTCGTACTCACGGGTTGAAAATGCAGGAACTTGCAGATAGATGGACGCGGAAAGCTCTAGTTGATCAAGTTGCTATGGCAAAACAAGAAGGAAGGCAGGCGGTTTCAGTATGAATACTAATCATTTCTTGAAGGCAGATGTTCCTATCGCAAAAAGAAAAATCGAATCAGCAGAAGAGCTATCAATCATGTTGTCAGAGGCATTACGTGAGGGTGATTATGAAGAAGCGATTAGTCTCGCTGGAAGCATCAAGGTTCTTACTGAGGATATTAGCCGGCTGGCAAACAAAGGACAGCTTTATGAAACAGCATTGAAAATGCAACAGCGAGGCATCAACTTAACAGTAGTGAGCAGGTGTATAGGATGATGGTTCATTTTGTTCATAAGCCGGCAACTGCTCTAGAAGTTCGTAAATGGTGTGCGATGATTCGTAACAATAGTGAATTCTATCTGTTATGGGATAGACGTGCAGACAAATTCAGAGAGGAGAATATGAATGGTCGAAAACCCAATGGTCATAAACAACTGGCACGATAAGCTGACTGAAAAGGATGTGCAAATAGATTTTTACGGTGATGAAGTAACACCAGTTGATGATTATGTAATTGATGGCGGAGAAATCATTCTCAGAGAGAACTTGGAAAGATATCTAAGGGAGCAACTTGGTTTTGAATTTAAAAATGAGCAATAAAAAAGCCCACTCGGCAAAGTGGACTTCTTTAAAGGCTATCTAAAAAAACTCATGTGCAAATATTTTATCAGATAGCCTCAATAAAAACAATGGGGGTTAGGTGGTATGACAAGCAAACGGGCTGAGGTTCTTGCTAAGACTTCGGAAATGAGCCGTGATGAATGGCTTATTGAAAGGAGAAAAGGAATTGGCGGCTCAGATGCATCCGTTATCTTGGGATTAAACAAGTGGAAGACACCTTTCGAATTATGGTTAGACAAAACAGGACAGGTCCCTGTAAGTGAATCGCAAAGTGAAGCTGCTTACTTTGGATCGTTGCTTGAAGACATTGTTGCAAAAGAATTTGAGATACGTAGTGGCAAGAAGGTTAGACGTAAAAAAGCAATACTCAGACATCCAGAACATGATTTCATTTTGGCTAATGTTGACCGAATGATTGTTGGTGAAAAAGCGATCCTTGAATGTAAAACAACATCAGCCTACAACTTAAAAGAATGGAAAGACGAAGAAATCCCCGAGAGCTATATCGTTCAGGTCCAGCATTATCTGGGTGTACTTGGACCTGAATATCAGAAAGCTTACTTTGCTGTGCTGATCGGCGGGAACAAATTTGTCTGGAAAGAGATTGAGAGAGACGATGAGTTAATTGACATGATCTTTGAAGCAGAGATTGAGTTCTGGAATGACAGGGTCTTAGGTGGACAAGCTCCTGTTTTAGATGGTTCAAGTGCTGCGGAGGAATACCTCAAAAAACGATATGCCGAAACGGAAAATAACAAAGCTATTGATTTAACTGCGGCTAATCGAGAACGTATTCAACAATACTTACTTATTAAAGAACAGATCTCAGAGCTTCAAAGTCAGGCAAAAGAATTAGAGAACCAAATCAAACATGAAATGAAGGATGCAGAGTATGGGTTTATCGGTAACTATCAAGCTTGCTGGAAGCCTGTTGTCTCAAATCGAGTTGACACGAAAAAGCTCAAAGACCAGTTTCCGGATGTATACGAGAAAGTTAAAAAGGAAACTCATTTCAGACGTTTTGGAATCAAGGAGGTTAGCTGATTATGGCTACTAATCAATCAATTAAAAACAACATCCAAAAGAAACAAAAAAACGTACCTGTGCAACAACAAGGAGCAACCATGAAAGGGCTACTTTCCTCACCATCTGTTATTAAACGATTTGAGGAAGTGTTAGGGAAGAGGGCTACACAGTTTACTGCTTCTATCTTAAGCCTTTATAACAGCGAGCAGATGCTACAGAAAACAGATTCTATGAGCGTTATTTCATCTGCAATGGTGGCAGCTACACTCGATTTACCTATAGATAAAAACTTAGGGTATGCCTGGATTGTTCCTTATGGAGGAAAGGCACAATTCCAGCTTGGATACAAAGGATATATACAGCTTGCCTTGCGAACAGGCCAATATAAGTCCATCAATTGCATACCGATTCATGAAGGCGAATTGCAGAAGTGGAATCCGCTGACTGAGGAGATCGAGATTGATTTTGAAAAACGAGAATCAGACGCGGTAATTGGTTATGCAGCTTATTTTGAGTTGATAAATGGCTTCCGAAAAACAGTGTACTGGACAAAGGCACAAGTGGAGAAACACAAAACGAAATTCAGTAAATCTGATTTTGGATGGAAAAATGACTGGGATGCGATGGCTCTTAAGACTGTATTAAAAGCAGTTTTGAGCAGGTGGGGGATTCTCTCTGTTGAAATGCAAAAAGCAGTTATTGAGGAAGATGAAACAAGGGAACGGATTGACATTACCAATGAAGCAGGCAGTTCAGAAATTATTGATTCCGAGCCTTCAAACAAAGACGAACCGGAAAAAACAAGCGAACAAGAAGCTGATCCTTTTGACGGTACGCCTGTAGATATAAAAGACGATGAACTTCCGTTTGATTGAGGTCGGCATCTGTGACATACCTGCACTCTGTGAAAGGAAGTAGGTGGTTGACTTGGACATAAAAGCAATGGGGTATGTGGTCATACCCCGACTACCATTCAAAGAGTTTAGGGATGAAAAAATCTATGATCACTTGTTCAAAAGAGCTGAATACAGGCCAAATCAAGAGCTAGAACTTGGGCAGACCATTATCACAGTTGTAGAACTTGCAAAAGATTTTAACTGGTCAGCTTCACAGATCAAATACTCACTAGATCGAATGGAGAAACAGGGATATATCAAATTGGACCGTCTTCCACAGAAAAGAGGGTTCATCGTCACTATACTTCATTATGCAGACTATATACAGTTAGGAAATTACATGAAGAAAAAAGTTCTGGAACCAACTGAGATAGCACATCAGGAGGTCGATGACAAAATGAAAAATGCCTTTGAGCTATATGAAAACAAAGTTGCTCGGTCAGTCGGCCCGATGGAGGCACAGCGGATCGGCTACATGGTTGACGATTATGGTGAAGAAAAAGTGATGGAGGCTATCAAGACAGCGTTTCAATTAAAGGGGAAAGCAGCTAGTTTGTCATACGTTCAAGCCATTTTATCAAATCCATTCACTCAAAAGAGAAAGGAGAAACAATATGGCTATAAACAAAGCAGTCAGTATAGACACCGCATTTCAAACGATCATGCAGGAACTTCGGGAAAAGTCAGCCCGCTTTTTGGGAACAAAACAGGCCGCATCCGAAGAAAAGGCTGAATTTAATTGTCCTTATTGTAAGGATCGTGGAATTGTCGTTTATCGGGTACATAAGGACACTCCTTGGCATTTGGATGATCAGTTAGACCTTATGGTTCCAGACGATATGGTAACGGAAGATGATTTTCTGTTAGGTAAGATTTGCACGCCGGACAAAGCTAGTGAATGGAAAGATACTTATTCAAAACAGTGTGAATGTGTGAGACGAAAGAAAATTGCCAGACTCATGGCAGCTAGTGGCATTACAGAAGAATTTGAAAAGCTTCTCTTTGGTAACTTCATTACAGACGGTAAGCCAGACATGATCAAAGATGCTTATGAATGTGCAGTGGAATACTATAAAGATTTTCAAAAAATCAAAGGAGAACGGCAAAACAGTATCGCATTACTTGGACAGCCAGGTAGCGGTAAAACTCATTTGCTCACGGCGATAATGAATAATCTGATCAAGAAAAAATCAGTACACTGCATGTATTTCCCTTATGTAGAGGGCATGGGTGATTTGAAAGCTAACTTTGATAACTTAGAAGCGAAACTCGATGCCATGAGAAAGATCGAAGTTCTATTCATTGATGACTTATTTAAACCAATAAACGGTCATCCAAGGGCAACCGATTGGCAGGTTGAACAAATACAGTCAGTTTTAAATTATCGATATTTGAATCACAAGCCTTTGCTGATTTCTTCGGAGTTAACAATCGATGAGATTTTGGATATAGACGAGGCTCTTGGTTCACGAATTCACCAGATGTGCCGTGATTACATAGTGATTATTAAAGGCGATCGAATGCAATTAAATCATAGGTTAGGTGATTGGGAATGAAAAAGAAAACGAATATAAAAGCAGCTGATGGACTTTATATATTCGGACCTCTAAGTCCTACAGAAGGTAAAGATCTTACGCCAACTATCCGTTTACTTGAGGAAAAAATAAAGCAAATGGAGCGGATGCTGAGTGCTTAAAGCAGTCGTGTCTCTGCTGGCAGTTTTACTCTCCGCACCGAGAATAGAAAAAGAAATTCAGCTATGGGAACAGCTTGACGGGAGGTAAAGAACAGTTGGATTGCATTAAGTTCACTGTTTATGGTGAGCCAGTCGCACAAGGACGGCCGCGTGGATCAATACGAAATGGGAAGGTGCATATGCGAGATCCAGCAAAATCAAAGTATTTCAAACAGTATGTGGCATTGGTTGCGTCTCAGCATCGCCCAGAAACAATTATTACTGGTCCTGTCTCAATGGATGTCAAAGTGTACAGACCAATGCCAAAATCAGTTTCAAACTCATCAAAGAAGAAAGAAAAAGCTGAAAAGGGTCTTCTACGGCCGACTACAAAGCCCGACGTTGATAATTATGTAAAGGGTGTAAAAGACGCTCTGAACCATCTTATTTATAAAGATGATAGTCAGGTGGTTGACCTGAAAGTCAGCAAGTTTTATAGCGAAGAGCCGAGGGTGGAAGTCATGATAAAAGAGGTTTCTGCCTAAAAATAAAAAACACCGAAGCGCTTAGCCTCAGTGTTCTTGATATGAACTGGTACTTCTATCATAACATAGGGGGCGCTTTGAGTGTACAATCCTAGAGAAATAAACATCAAAAAAGACTTCACTATTCAGCAGAAAATTGACCCAGGAAAAGTTCAGATCATTGTTTTAGATGGGAATCAAGGTACAGCACATGTCTTAGATGCTCCTGAGCACGGTAAAACGGTGATTCAAACTGTAAAGGGCAGCTTTGCACGGGTTGACCATGAGATAGGGTTTAAAGTGAAATGATAGTTGAAATTTTTCATAAAGATGTTGTTTCAAGAGTGCGAGTGTCGAATTTTGTCGTTCGAAAAAAATGGAAAAATATTCAGAGATGTAATATAAATATATAGGTTGAATTACATAGAGGAGGAATTTTAGTGAGTAAAAAGACTCATTTCGCTTCAAAGTTAACACTCGTTGCTCTATCAACATCTATGTTTGTTACAGGAGTTGGAACATCTTATGCCAATGCAGAAGAATTAAACAAAAAGTTAGTAGAGACATATGACGATTCTGGAGCAAAGTTATATTATACCTATGATGATAAAGGAAATATTATTAAAGAAACAACAAAAGACAAAAATAATAAAGTTATTAATGAACTTACTTATGAGTATAATGATCAAAATCAAGTAGTTAAAATAATTGATTTTGATAAAAATGTTACGGAATATGCATATAACGAAGCCGGACAAGTTGTAAAAATTAAAAATCCAGAAAAGGATGAAATAAAATTTAACCTTGATGATGATGGAGAGGTCAGTTCCCTAAGTCTAAATAAAACTGATAAGTACACTGTGGAAAAATCTAATTACGTAGATAAGGAAGCCGGGGAAAAAGAAGATGATGGAACAGTAGTTGGTAGTGAATTAACTGATTATGCTGTCCAAAATAAGGAGCAGGGGCTAAATAAAGTCACTACTTTAGATGATTTATCAAGATTAAGAGAATTACATACTGATGATGGAGACATCTCCTGGGAGTATAATCAATTAGCTCTGAGTTCAATTAAAGTAAAGAATAAGTCTAATGATATTAATGAAAATCATAAATATGACGAGGAAAACAACTTAATTAGCATAGCATCAGAAGACAGTAAAACTGATATTGAATATAATGATCAAGGTCAGCCAATAAGTTATTCTTATAAGAATGGTCTAAGAGAGTCGCTTACTTATAACGAACAGGGAGTTATGACGGAGAAAACTGTTTTTGATAAAGCAGGAAATGTTTTAAGCAGCGATAAATATGAATATGATGAAAAAGGTAATATAGTTTCTGATACAACAAAAGATGATCAAATAGAATATAAGTATGATGATAATAATCAACTTTTACAAGAAACCTCTAAGGACCAAATCATTAAATATTCTTACGATGTAAAAGGGAACCGTATTAGTAAGGAAGTTACTGACAGGAAAACTGGTAAAGTAACATTAAACGGCTATACTTTTAATAAATTGAACCAATTTGAATCACAAGGAAGTTCATACAATGACAACGGTCAGTTGATTGAAAATGATACCTTTAAATTTACTTGGGATGAAGCAGGACGTCTTGTTGAAGTAACTAACAAAAAATCTGGCGAGAATATCAAATACAAATATGATGAGTATAGCAGAAGGATACAAAAGCAAGTAGGTGACGAAGTTACCAATTATGTGTATGATGACAGTAATAACAAAGTTATTTATGAAACTGATGCAAATCATAACATTACAAAGTATTATACATACTTGAAAAATGGAGAAGTTAATAGTGTCAAAGACTTCAGTGAAAATCAAACCTTTTATTATCACCATAATTTAAGAGGTGATGTGATTGAAATCACTGATGAAAAAGGGCAAGTAGTTGCAAACTATAAGTACGATTCATGGGGAAATATAACTGAACAAACTGGTTACTATGCTAAAGATAATGATATCAATTATGCTGGTTATAAATATGATAAAGAAACTGGATTATACTATCTAGAAAACCGGTACTATAACCCTTCTACTGCGGTCTTTTTATCAAGGGATGCCTGGTACGGTACAGAGGACCAGTTAGTCACACAGAATGGTTATAATTATGCAAATAACAACCCGTTAAGATACTATGATCCGACTGGTAATACACCAATTGCATTAGCAGCAGTTGCTATTCCAGGCGTAGGAGAAGTTGTAATAGGGGCAGCAGCAATTTATTTAGGCTATCTGGGTGTAAAATCTCTTTGGTCTCACCATAGATCAGTTTTAAGATTTGATATCCCAGGAAGATTGTTAGAAAGTGACTCCCGTGTAGATTTAGGAGCGTTTAATCAAAAGGTTAAAGGTAAAAAAGCTTATAAGAATCCAAAAACAGGTTGGACAATCGAAAAAGATAATGCCGGACATGGTGGACGTAAATGGAAACTGAAAGACAAAAGTGGGAAACGTGTCGCTTCACTTGACGGTAAAGGAAAAATTTTATCTAAATAGGTGGAAAAAATGAAATTAGAAACATCAAAACTATTAAGTGTTCTGTCTCAATATCAATTTTTTAATTGGGAAAATGAAGAAGAGAATCACCATCAACTTGTTATTGGTCTCCCAGAAGACATTGTTGAAATAAAAGACTTTTATGATTCATTTGGTTTTGAATCGGTTGATAATGAGTATTCTGATATTAAGATCTCTAAACAACAGTGGATAGATATTGAAAATAAATTTTTTCAATGGATTTCTCCTTATTTATCAACTTTCAACCAAACAATTGTTACTCCGTATTTGAGCAATGATTGGGAAGGAGAAATTGATTTAGAAGATATTGAGGAAGATGAACTAGCTCCTGTATATAAAGAATACAAGGAATTTTTATCATCTAATGATTTGTATGATGATATGGCGACCTTGGTTGAAATAAGTAGAGGTTATAAAATCGATGATTTAGGTGATTTTTCAACATTAGGTAAGATGGCTGCGAGAAATAATAAGTATCTATTTTTTGCTGATGGAGATAAGGTGTTTATGTTTACAGATTCACTAACTCTTAAAGTTTATTTTAAGGACCAAGAGGTTTTAGAGAAAGAAAAGAAAAAGATTGAAAGATTATTAAATCCTAAATTCTTATAAACAAACCAAAAGTCCAAGACGGAAAGCCTGCGGACACTAAACTTACAGTATTACACTGTTTGTTTGGTGTCCGTTTTTTATTTGGAAAAGGAGGATACTTTCATGAATCGAAAAGAAATTGAAAATCTAATCAATAGCTATCACTGGATGGTGAAAGAGGTTCATCGATTGCAGAGGGTACTCTACGGTTCAGTAATTCCCATGAAAAATTGGGGCGTTGCACAATATGGATTAGAAGCAGCTATGCCAAAAGGAAGTCCCGGGAAGAGTCAGGCAGAATTGCGGCAAATGGATTTGAGAGAGGAACGTCTTTTCAAACGGCTCAAGGATTATGAGGAGCGAGTATATGCAGTTGAATTAGGGGCTGAAAAGATCAAAGGGGAGCAGCATAAAGTAATTTATGATTGCATGATGGAGGGGATGAGTTACCGTGCTATTGGCCTTCACCTTGGCATTTCACGGGAAACTGTACGCAAAATGAAAGACGAGTTGATCAGTCAATTATGCCAAGATTGCCACTTTGAGCCTTTGTTGAATCCGAAAAAATCTGTGGTGTAAAATGGGAGGCAGGTCGGCGCGGATCGTTTAATCATTCGCGTTAGAAATAAATTAAAAAACAAAAAACCTCTCTCCTAACGGAGAAAGGCATGAGCGATTGCAATCAAAATAGCGACTGCAAACTCTCGGGAAATTTTGATGTGGATTTCCATAACCACACCCCCCTCTAGGCGAGTAAGGATTTCGACTTGTTCGGATTAACCGTGAGAGCCGCGCTCACCTAGCTTACAAAAGCTTGGAATAATTTTAATATAAAAAAGGATTTATGTAATGCGTAATCGTTCGACAAATTCTGCGAAATATTCTTTGTCATAATCTCTTGCCGATATTAAGGTAGGGGGTGAAAACATGACAAGAACAATTAATGTTAATCAGCAACATTTGTTAGAACAGTTAGCAGGCGGATCGGTAAACCGTCAATGCACAATAGAAGCTCTAATTGATATTCTCATCGACAAAAAGGTATTTACTGAAGAAGAATTCGTTAAATATCAAATGCATCATTTAGAACAATCAGCAGATGAGCATTCTGCGGAGCTTTTAGGTATCAGTAAAGAAGATTACATAAAGAGCAGAAAATAATTAGGTGCCATAGAGTTGTTTGAAGTTGTAGGAGGAATTAGGTGAATATTTTAAAGCAATTGGTCTTTTACTTATGGGTTGTCATAAAAGCGATTTTTAAATTTTTGTTTGTACCATATCGAAATTTATCACTCAGATATGCTCAATATCTTTTATGGGAATTTTCAATAGGAATAATTTTAGCAATCATTTTCTCTCAATACAGAGAATCAATATTACAATATACAATGTTTATATTTGTTCATTTATTTTTCTTTTCAGCCTTATACTGGTGGCTTACTTTTATGTATTTTAGGAGAAACAAAAAAGGTAGTAAGTTAGAAAGAGATATTAAATATGAGGGGTTTTTACATGAGTATTCCGATATAAATGAAGTTATTGAAGCAGTTCATAATCTAAAAATAAAAATTATTGATTGGGCAAGAAATGATCAGAACAACGAAAATGATGAAAATGTTAAAATTGATGAAAAAAAAGTTTTGAAAAAGGTAAAGTTGCTAAGGATATACTATAAATCCAGCTCTGCCAAAAAAGTTCTAGAGTATTTAACTAATACATCGATTGGTATTATTTTAGGTTTAATCTCTGGTTTGATTTTGAAGCCAGAGGTTATGGATTTTATAAAAAATATTTTTAAGGACAGTTTCAATCATATTAGTGACAGTATCATTAATTACGTTAATGGTGGCACTCTACTTATTACAGGCCTCATGATTGTAAGTAAAATACTAGTACAAAACCACAGGGTTACTAGGATGTACCAACTTTACGATGAAGTATTGGACAGTGTCGTGGAAGATCTTGAGGAAGAATTAAAAACTGAAGATAATCTTGGCGCCTAGTAGGCGCTTTTTTCTTTGATTTCTCAAAACAACTCAATTCAAAGGAGGCAGCGATGGATGTAGATGATTGAAAAGCATTTACAGGCGTATAGGGATTACCTCAAAGGTATGAAATACAAGGACCTTGCCGAGAAATATGGAGTATCTGTGAACACCATTAAATCATGGAAACAGCGGCATGGTTGGCAAAGAAAAAAGGGTGCACCCTTAAAAAAAGGTGTGCACACAAAAAAAGTTGGTGCACCATTAGGTAACAAAAATGCATTAGGAAACAACGGAGGAGCACCACATAGAAATCAAAACGCTGCAACTCATGGATTTTACTCGAAATTCCTGCCAGAAGAAACACTATCCATCATGGAAGAGATTCAGGAGCGCTCACCTGTCGATATGATATGGGATCAGATACAGATTCAATATGCCGCAATTATAAGGGCGCAAAAAATCATGTTCGTTTCTGATAAGCAGGAAATGATTAAGGAACTGAAAAAGAAAAAGTCTGTGCTATCTGAGACTAACGAAGTCGAAGAGGAAGAATACGAATTCCAATTTTCTTGGGATCGTCATGCCACATTCTTGAACGCTCAATCTCGGGCAATGGCAGAGCTCAGGAACTTAATTAAACAGTTTGATGAATTAGCCCATTCGGAAGACGAACGACGCCTTAAATTGGAGCATATGCGCTTAAATATCAACAAGAAAAAATTAGAGATTGAAGAATTAACAGAAGAAGATAAACCTTTTGAAATCACCATTGTAAACAAGAGTGATGATAAATGATTAAACAAGTAAACCCTCATTTTAAAGAATTTCTCTTTGATTGGAATCAAAAGTTTCAGTTTCTCGTTGGTGGTTATGGATCATCCAAAAGCTATCATGTTGCTTTGAAGATTGTTCTGAAATTGCTCAAAGAAAAGCGTACTGCACTCGTTATCAGAGAGGTATACGACACACATAGGGACTCAACATTTTCTCTTTTTGATGAACTTGTAAGTGATCTGAAATTAGGTCAAATTGTTAGGTGCGTATCATCTCCAATGCAGATTCGTTTTTCAAATGGCAGCAGAATCATCTTTAAAGGGATGGATAAGCCAGCCAAACTGAAATCAATCAATAATATTTCGCTCATTTGGATTGAGGAATGTTCTGAAGTGAAGTATGAGGGATTCAAGGAGCTTCTAGGACGTCTTCGTCACCCGACTTTGCCGCTTCACATGATATTATCAACAAATCCAGTTGGAGAGGACAATTGGACTTTTAAGCATTTCTTCAAGGATGATAGGGAGAAGCGCTTTGTACTGGATGATAAGGAACTTTATGAAAAGCGGATAATCGTTAGCAACGACACCTATTATCATCACTCAACGGCAGATGATAATCTTTTCCTGCCAGAAAGCTATGTCCAGCAACTTGAAGAATTGAAGGAATACGATCCAGACCTTTACCGAATTGCGCGGAAAGGTCATTTTGGCGTGAATGGAATTCGGGTACTACCGCAGTTTGAAGAGCGACCACATGAAGAGGTTTTGAAGGAAATCGCTGATATTAACCGCCCTCTTAAACGGGTTGGTATGGATTTTGGCTTTGTGGAATCGTATAACGCCGTTGTTAGAGTTGCTGTGGATCACGAGAAGAAATATCTCTATATCTACTGGGAGTATTACAAAAATGGACTGACGGATGATAAGACAGCCGAAGAACTCAAGGAATTTGCAGAGACTAAGGAATTAATCAAGGCGGATTCAGCAGAGCCCAAAACAATACGTTATTTTCAGAAACACGGTTTCAATATGGTAGGTGCCCGAAAGTATCAAGGATCACGTCTCCAATACACAAAGAAGATCAAACGGTTCAAGAAGATCATTTGCTCTGATCGTTGCGAGAACACGATTTATGAACTAAAACCGCTCACTTATGCTACCGATAAGCTGGGGAACATCATAGAAGACGAGTTTACTATAGACCCGCATACACTATCAGCTATCTGGTACGCTCTCGATGATTATGAGGTAACTGATTTGAAAGAAGAATCTAAAGGAAGACCACAAAGATCAAGACCAGGAAGGAGGTAAAGCATGTCAAAACAATCTGTTAAAGCACGAGTGATCAAAGCCTCTCCACCTACTGAATCGACTAAACAAATTTATGAAGATGAATTTGCGGACAGTTATGACAGTAATATTTTACCGCCTCCGTATAACCTAAAGGAATTAAAGATGATTGCTGAGTATTCAACAATCTTACAGCAATGTGTTGATGCCTACAGGACAAATATTGTGGGCTTTGGATTTGATTTTGAGTATTCGTTTGATGTGAATTCGCCAGATGTGACAAATGAAGAAAAAATAGAAGCTGAAAGTGAATGGACAAAGCTTGAAGAGTTCGTTAAATATCTTCACTTTGATGAGTCAGCTGAGACTTTACTCGGATTTGTTATTGAAGATAGAGAAAAGACGGGCAATGGCTTTATTGAGGTCATTCGAAACGGTGAAAATAAGCCAGCCGGTATTGAATATATGGACGTTCAAAATGTTAGGGTTTGCAAACTGTCTGAACCAATCGAAGTTGATTTTACGTACTTCGAACAAGGACAAATGAAATCAATCAAAAGAGAGAAACGATTTCGTAAGTATGTTCAGATGATTGACGGGCGTATGGTTTACTTTAAGGAATACGGCGACCCACGAGTCTTAAATTTAGAGACAGGCCAATATGATGCACAAACTCCATTCGAAAAACGAGCAAATGAAGTGGTTCATTTCAAGATAGGAAGCGGTACTTATGGAAAGCCCAGATGGATTGGCCATATTGTTAATTTGTATGGTGCTCGTAAAGCTGAAGAGCTGAACTTTATGTACTTCAAGCAAGGTAGACATATTCCCGCTGCCATTACAATTGAAAACGGAATGTTGTCGGAGGACTCATACACACAATTGCAGGATTACATGAATGGGCTTGAAGGAGTGGAGAACGCACATAAGTTTCTTTTACTTGAAGCGGAAGGCATAGCGAAGGGGAAAAACATTCATGGTGATGAAGAGATTGCTCCCGTGAAAGTCGATATTAAATCACTTGCTGAGATCCTTCAAGAAGATGCCTTGTTTCTTGAATATGACCAAAAGAGCCGAGACAAAATTAGATCGGCTTTTCGTTTGCCTCCACTTTATACAGGTGAAGCTCAAGATTACAACAGAGCGACTGCAGATACAGCAAGGAAGATTACTGAGGAACAAGTCTTTCAGCCAGAAAGAAAATTAATCACAGGTAAACTAAATGCTTTATTTCTAAATGACCTTGAAATTCATAAGGTTCGTCTTATGTTGAAAGGGCCAGACTTTAGAGACCCGCTTGAGATTGCTAAGGTTTTAACACCGTTTATAACAGCTGGTGCAGTTTCTCCGAATGATCTACGTGATTTAGCTGGGAGAGTTCTTGGTAAGACGCTTGAGGAATGGCCTGAGGAAGAATACAATAGGCCGATAGGTAAAAATACAGCTGCGCCCGCTTCTGATCCTTTGGCTGCGCTGTTTAAATCTAAGACCGGTACTCCTGATATGATCGGGTTATTAAAAGATATGCGGGATGTTCTAGAGGATCTGAAGAGATGAACAAAACGGATAAGCTGTTGGAGAGTCTGAACGCATTCATTCTAAAAGCCGAGGAAAATCAGTATAAACAATTGGGGGAGATGGTACCTGATTTTCCTGGCAAATCTAATATACCCAAGTATGTGGAGGAATATGAAAAAGGCATCGCTAGATTACTCAGGCGCCAGCTTAAGAAGCTTTTAGATGGTCTTAAAGGTTTTGTAAGCAAAGACTCAAATGAGACGTTAGAAGCCCTTTTAGTGTTTTTTACGCAAAACTTATTTGCTGAGGATGATTTCGAGGAAGAATTTCAGGAACTGACTGAGGGGTTCCTGCAACAAACCATTGAAGAGCTGGCCGAAGTTATAATGGACTCTATAGATCCAGAAGTTCCTTTTAAAGTCTTGTCTAACCGTACGATTAATTGGATTAAGGATTGGTCAAAGAAGCTGGCTGAGATCATGAAGTTAAACACTCATGAAGCTGTGGAAAACGTGTTGACTGATGCTATCGAGAACGGATCATCTATACAGGACATTGAATTGACTCTCAAAGAAATGCCTCAATTTGATAGAGAGCGGGCCCGTACCACAGCCATTACTGAAGTGCTTGCCGCTTCCTCTGTCGCTCAGCATGAATCTTATGCGCAATCGCCGGCAGTAAAGAAAAAGAAGTGGCGACACAGTGGAGGGAAGAAAAACAACCCGCGTGAGAATCACATCAATCTTGATGGCACTGTAATTGGAATAGATGAAGAATTTCAGATACCAGGTAGCAGCGAGACTTGCATGTTCCCGAGGGATCCTAAACTTTCAGCGGGGGAGCGGGTTAACTGCCATTGTGTTTTATCGCCTGTGGTAGATAACGAGATTTTAGGATTATCAGCCGAGGAAAAAAAAGAGATTCGGAGAGAAGCCTTAGCAAACATGGAATAAAATAGTATAATTACCTCGTTACTAAAAAACGGAAGGTGAAGCGGTTGAATTATTATAGTCAGATCGCAAAGGTTTTTGAAGAAATGGAGAAGAGAAATAGTGAACTTCTTAAGGCCACCAGCATGTCCTCTCAGATTCATTCTCTTCACCGAAAAATAAATTTACCAAGAAAAAGATTTGAGTCGCTAATGGCACAACGTAAAGCGTTTGAAAAGATGGTTCATACTAATCACGCTCACAGAATTCAAAAGGTAATGAAGATGGCATCTTCTGCTAAAGAAATGACAATTCCAACATTTCCTAAAATCAATTTGCAATTGCCAAAGATTACAATTGATTATGCGAGAATTGAAAAAATTACATATCATAACTCTCGTCATGGATGGACTCTAACTGAAGAAATTCCAATACAATTTTATCTGGATGATGCATTCCTAGGTTGCGATCAAAAGGAATTAGATAATACCTTTGTGTCATATTATGAAAGAGATAACTATAAGCAACTTGACGGACTAAAAGAAGTTTTATTGGAAGGTCTAGGTGATAGGTGGAAAGAACTTATCGAGCACTCGTTTGAATTATATGTGGAAGGTGGATTTAGGATATCTATCCCTACACTCATCACAATTATTGAAGGTGAAATGAGCGAGTTAACGGAGAGTTTAAAAGTCGGGATGAAATTGATGAGTGAATTTAAAGACAAGATTGATGAGAGCGATAAATATTTAGCGATTGCATCGTATTCTATTTTTTATTTCTTTGAGGACAAGCTCTTCAAAACACATTTATTTGATGAAGAAAGACAGCCTATGATTAATAGAAATTGGATCCTTCATGGAAGAGATAATCCCCAACATTGGGGAAAAGCCGACGCCTTGAGACTTCTAAACACTTTAGCCACGATACAGTTTATAAAAACAATAAAATTTGAAGAAGTAGAAAAAGTGTAAATGTGTGTTTCATATAACTATACACACGGTATAGAAGCTCTAGGTTGAGCTGGGAGTTATAAAGGGATGTATCTGTCTTCTTTTTAAAATTTAGTACACTTCTAACGCCATTAAATCCTTAGTGGCGTTTTTAATATTTGGAAGGAGGTGAACAACATGCCAAGAGAATTGGTAAACGCAAAAATCACACATGTTTCTTATGTCGACAAGGCTGCTAATCAAAAGCAGTTCTTTTTTATGAAATCAGAAAAACAGCCGGACTTTCAAAAAGAGGTCAAGGTTCTTGCGAAAGAAGCAGACGAGCAGAAACTTGTTTACGGTATTGTTTATGAACCGAACACAGTGGACGCCCACGGTGATTTCATGACTGCTGCAGAAATTGAAAAGGCCGCTCATGGATTCCTGAAAGATGCCCGTAAAATTGATAAGCAACATGATTTTCAGGGTGGTGTTGGCGAGGTGGTTGAGTCCTATGTCGCGCCTGCCGACTTTTTAATGAATGGGGAAACTATCAGAAAGGGCTCATGGGTCCTCGTTACAAAGGCTTCTGAAGAAATATGGGAGCAAATCAAAAAAGGTGAAATTACCGGTTATTCAATGGCTGGTACAGCTGAGACAATCGAATTACAAGATGAAAAGCCCGTTTCTCAAGTGAAAACAGATGAGAAAGGGCTTTTTAATTTGCTCAAAAACTTTTTTGTTGGAAAACAACAGCAATCATATGAAGAGCCAGTTACAAAGGCGGGCAGAAAGTTTTCCGCTTCAAACCTACAAGAAATTAAGAATGCTCATGCTGCCCTTGGTAATTTACTAAGTCAGGTAGAAACAGAAGAGGGGGAAGAAGAAATGACTTCGGAGGAAGTAACGAAATCAATTCAAGCCGCTTTAGAACCGATTGAGAAGCGGCTGGCAGATCTAGAAAAAGAAGAAGATCCTAAAAAGAAAGATAAAGAAAAAACAGAAGAAGCGGCTGAAAAAGAAGCTGAGAAGTTGAAAAAAGCTATTACTGATGCTGTTCAACCGCTCGCTGATCGTATTGAAGCAATCGAAAAAAGTCGCGGAACATCTAAGCAAACTGAAGAATCAGGTTCTGAACAAGTTCAAAAATCAATCTGGTCAGGGTTGTTTTAATGTATAAGGAGGATACGAATGAGAAATCAAGAGGTTATTAATAAAGCAGAAATGACGCTTTCTACTTTAGAGAGCGGCGGGATTATGAACCCTACTCAAGCTTCAACTTTTATTCGAATGGTTCAAGATACGCCAACTATTTTAAGAGATGCGCGTGTTATTCAAATGGACCATGACACACAGAAAATCGAGAAGATCGGTTTTGGTCAGCGTATTTTAAGGGCAGCCCAAGAGGGAGTTGCGTTAACTAAAGATCAAAAATCAGTTCCATCAACTAGCACAGTTAACTTAAGCACAAAAGAAGTTATTGCTGAAGTTAACATTACCTATGACACACTTGAAAACAATATCGAAAAAGATGGTCTTCAAAATACAATTATGCAAATGATAGCTGAGCGTGCTGCGGTTGATATTGAAGAGTTGCTTGTAAATGGAGATACATCTTCATCCGACTCATATCTTGCACAATTAGATGGCATCAGAAAAAAAGCTACATCTCACATTGTTGATGCTGCAGGTGAGGAATTGACCCGGCAAACCTTTAAGCAAGGGTACAAAGCTGTACCTCCTAAATACTTGCGAATCCCACAGGAGTTCCGATTCTATACATCGCCTGGTATTGAGGTTGAATGGAAAGACCGTGTAGCGGATCGTCAAACGACCCTAGGGGATGCAGCTGTTCAAGGAGGCCTTTCTTCTGCTTTTGGTGTTCCTGTCAAAGGGATTGCGAACTTACAACCCTATACGATTGGAGAGGGAGATACAGCCACTGATGTTTCTGATATCATCCTTACTCATCCGAAGAATATTATTCTCGGATTCTCTCGTAACATTCGGATTGAAGTAGATAAAGACATCCGTCGCCGTATGTTTATCATTGTTTTGACAGCAAAATTGGATAGTGTTTTTGAAGAAGAAGACGCAGTAGCCAAGATTGTGAAAGTGAAGGAGTAGGTGGTCTGGCGTGTATACTGCAAAGCTTATTAAAGGCAAAACATACAATGTGATGGGAATAACCTTTCGAGCAGATGTCAGTCAAACAGTATCGAAAAAGATCTATGAGTATTTAAATGAAAATCCATATTTTGTGCTGGATAAAGATCTTAAGAATCAAAAGGATGATCCGATAAATTATACTGTATCGGAATTGAAAGGTATGAACAAAGCAGAGCATGAATCCATTATTTCTAATCTTGGTGGCAATCCGTCTGACTTCAAAAACGCAGATGAAAGAATTGCCTACATCCTTAAGCAAATAGATAACAAAGGGGAGTGACCTATGCTATTAATCACTCCCGATGAATTAAAGAGTTATTCAGTTTTTGAGTCTGTAAAGACCAGACCTGACGAGTTGTTAAAACAGGATATCCTTGAGGCTACTGCCGATATCATTCTTAAAGTTGGACATGATTTTTCAGATGCAGAGTATATTCCTCTGCCTGAAACGGTTCGACTAGCCCTATTAAAGTTGTCGCAGTTTTATGCTCTTATAAATGGCGACGAGTCAATTATTAAAGGATATACAACTGAAAAAATTGGTGACTATTCTTATACTCTAGGGGATGGCAGTTCTCTTCAAAAACCTGATGTGTATGCATTAATAAAAGATTATGTGAAACCGTCTGACCCTGATTTAGAAGGGATTGAAGCGAAAGTGCGGATGAGATCAATATGAGTTATCAATCTTTATTGACTCACAGATGCGACATTTACCATCTGCAGGAGAAAAAAGAAAAAAGAAAGCAAAAATTCGGGGTGCCGGTTGAAGATGTTCAACCGGTTTTTTCGTACCCTGATGAGCCGGACATAGAAAATCAGCCGTGTTATTTTACAGAAAAGAGTCAGTCCATTATCCAACAAGAACCGAATGTAGCTATTTATCAATCATTCCTTGTGCATTTCCCTGCTACTACTGATATTCGAGTAAATGACAGGGCGGTTTGGGATGGTACTGCTTATAAATTACAGAAGCCCCGCAAAGTCAGGAATCATCATTGGGAAGTTACGGCAGTGCGGGAGGTTGAATATTTGTGAAGATCAAAGGTCTTGATCAGTTCATTCAGTCATTAAACCGTGCTTCTCGTGGAGAATTGAAAGGGAAATACGAGGAGTGGCTTGAAGCTATGGGTTTTGAGTTCCTAGACATTATTCAAGATGAAATTATCAGGACGAAGACGGTAGACACACGCCGCTTGCTTAATTCCTTTCAGAAAGGTGACCAGGATAATATCTTTTCAATGACAAAAGGCAGCTTAAAGTTGGATGTTGGAACAAATCTGGAATACGCCCCATACGTCAATGACGGGCACTTTACTATCGATCCGTCTAAAAATCAGGATAGACGGTGGGTTCCAGGGCGGTGGAAAGGCAACCGTTTCGAATATGACCCTGCCGAAAGAAATTCCGGTATGCTGCTGAAGTTCCAATGGGTAGACGGTTCTGGCTTTTGGGATAACGCCATGGCTATATTTCAGTTGATGTTTGAGAGAAGCCTTGAGCGGAAACTGCAGCAATGGATTGATGAAAAATTTTAAGTCGGTGATGCCATGAATCAAGAGGTAGGTTCAATTATGGGCTATCTATACAAACTTTATCCTGTTCAAGTGTATGAAGAAGAAATACCGCAGGACTTTGCTGTTCCGTCTCTTTACTTTCCACCGGCTTCCACGGTCGATGGGACGGACACAGTATCTACGTTTCAGAAAGCCTATGTTTTAAACGTGAAACTATTTCACGAAAACGCACAGAAGGCTCATAACGAAGCAGAAAGGATTGCGGATACACTTAGAAGCAATAGAGGCATAATTCCGCTCATGCAGGAATCTGGCGAGGATACGGGGGATTTTATTCGGCTATCTCGAATAGAAACGCGGGTATCAGACGATTACGCCACCATTGTCTTAAACTGGACGAGCCGCTATTGGTATGAGCGGGAAGAACAGCGTTCAATGGATGGTTTTAAATTTAAAAGTGGGGTGAAATGATGGCCATTAAAAAAGAGAAAGCAGAAAATGCTTTTTATATTAAGGATTTGCGAGAGCACAGTCGAGAGCTCTTTGGGGTAAGACCCGAGGTGTTTGACGGTGCTCTTTTTCATGTTCATAAAACAAGTATTACAAAATCGGAAGCGAAGAAGTTGATTACCCAGTTTCTTCAAAAGGAGGTCAAATAGATGAACGGGGGGACTTTCACGCCCGGCAAGGAAAAAGAGCGTGCCGGTATTTACTTTAACTTCAAAACGACCGCGGAAAACCGTGTTTCTGCAGGAGAACGTGGAACAGTTGCGCTGCCGATAGCTTCCAGCTGGGGCGAAGTTAAGAAATTCATTTCTATCTCTTCCATCGAGGACTTGAATAAAAAAGTCGGATTAAATATCGATAATCCGTCTCTTTTACTTTTACGTGAGGCGATGAAAAAGGCAAGTACAGTCTTGCTTTATCGTCTGACGGAAGGTCTTCGTGCTTCAGCAGACATTAGCGAAGGTGTAAAGGCTACTGCTCTTTATGGCGGTACTAAAGGAAATGACATCATTATCAGCATTACAGAAAACGTTATTGACTCTTCAAAAGTGGATGTCACTACCTACCTTGATCAATCTGAAGTGGATAAACAAACAGTGTCTAAAGCTGAAGAACTTAAACCGAATAAATATGTCACGTTTACTGGGAAAGGAGATTTAACAGTTACTATTCCGTTAACCGGTACGGCCCCTGAAGATGTTAGCGGTGCTCTCCCTGCAACTTCCGGAATCCGCTTGTCAGGCGGAACAGACAAAACACCGACAAATGCCGATTATACAGCTTTCTTGGAAGCGGCTGAAACGGAATACTTTGACACAATCGCTTTACCTGTAGAGGATAACGAGCAATTAAAAGCAACGTTTGTTGCGTTTATCAAACGGCTGAGAGACAACCAAGGGCAAAAGGTTCAAGGTGTTCTATCAAATTATAAGGGAGACCATGAGGGTATTATCAATGTAACTGGTGGTGTCCTACTTGAAGATGGAACGGAAATCACTCCTGAAAAAGCTACTGCTTGGGTTGCAGGCGCAAGTGCTGGGGCTACATTTAATCAATCACTTACATTTGTAGAATACGAGGGAGCTGTAGATGTCCTTAACCGAATTGACAACGACGAAATCGTTGAACGATTGTCAAATGGGGAATTCTTGTTTACTTATGATTCTCGTGATAAATCAGTATCGGTTGAAAAGGACATTAATTCACTCACAAGCCTAACAGCAGAGAAAAATAAGATGTTCCAGAAAAACAAAATTGTCCGTGTACTTGATGCAATCAATAACGATCTGACAACTCAACTGAAAGCATTGATCAAGTCTCGAAAAGCGAGTGGCAGTGATGTTCCCGCTACAAATGACGGACTGCAGTTTGTAAAAACGCTAATTACTCAATACTTGAGTGTTCTTCAAGATAACGGGGGCATTACTGATTTTGATTCAGAGAATGACATTACAATTGCTCTGAATAATGATCGTGACGGCTTTCTGATTGATCTTGCAGTTCAACCGGTGGATGCAGCTGAAAAATTCTACTTTAATGTTGAGGTGAAATAGGAATGGCATTAAAAGCGCAAAACACCATTTCAGGTAAAGAGGGCAGGTTGTTTCTTAATGGAGAAGAAATGGCCCATATCAAAACTTTTGAGGCCAATGTGGAGAAAAATAAATCCGAGGTCAATATCATGGGCCGTCGGATGACGGGGCACAAAACGACTGGAGCAAATGGAACGGGAACCGCCACTTTTTATAAAGTGACTTCTCAATTTGTTCTTATTATGATGGACTATGTGAAAAAGGGGAGCGATCCTTACTTTACCTTACAAGCTGTTCTGGATGACGCCTCTTCAGGTCGTGGCACTGAACGAGTCACCTTGTACGACGTGAATTTTGATTCTGCGAAAATCGCTGGGCTTGATGTTGATTCTGAAGCATTAGAGGAAGAAGTACCGTTTACTTTTGAGGACTTTGATGTTCCTGAAAAGTTAAAGGATACGTTTTAAGAATAAACTGTAATACATTTCATGTAATGCATTTCAATCCTTCTTGAAAAATTCTAGGGAAACTAGTGGAATCCAAGAAAATCTAATACATTACCACTTGATAACGCTGTGATTAAGTGGTAATAATAATACAAAGACCTTTAGTATTGGTACTAACGTTAGTACCAATACTAAAGTTAGTATCAGTACTAACATCAATTAGATGTTGGTATCAATGTATTTCTTTCTTTAGAATGCATAAAATAAAAAAATACCGGAGTGCTGCAACACTCCGGCCTGTACAAATGCTGGCTCCTCATTGGAGCGCTGGCTATAGGTGTATTTAGATATGGACCTACCCTAGAAGTTTCCTAGGCCTCAAAGGGTGGTCTATTTCTTTTTGTCTATATACGTCAACAAGGCGAGAATAAACATTCCCGTTCCAAGCATTAAACTAAGCGCTTGAAATGTCGACATAGGCGTCACCCCCTTTCAGGGGATTTAGCCAGCAGACCACCTTTGAGTTAGCCGTGCAAATGTACAGGAATAATTATACACTAGACAACCATTTTTGTGGTTGTCTTTTTTTGTTGGCTTAAATCAATTGAATCTAATTTCAAAGGAGCTAATGGACATGAGTGAAAAACAAAACGAAAAAGTATACGATCTTTCATTCTTTATGCCAGGACAAACAATCGAAGCTGAAGAAGTAAAAGTGCCGATTTCTAAACGGTTTGTAGACAAAGAGGGCAACGTTGTTCCATTCATTTTCAAAGCAATTACGACTGAACGAATTGACGAACTTGAGAAAGAGAACACCACTTACAAAAATGTAAAAGGCCGCGGACGTGTAAAGGAGTTGGACAGCCAACGTTTTTATGCTCGCATTGCAGTTGAAACAACTGTTTACCCGAACTTTAAAGCTAAGGAACTACGTGAAGCTTATAAAACAGAAGATCCGGTGGAAGTTGCAAAACGTGTTCTTTCAGTCGGCGGTGAGTATGCGAACTGGCTAAACAAAGCAATTGAAATCAATGGATTTGATGATGATCTCGAAGATCTTGAAGAAACAGCAAAAAACTAGTAAAGGACGGGGACAAAGAGGCTGTATATCTTTATTACGCGATGCATGAGCTCAAATACGCCCCGTCAGAATTAAGAGAACTATATGAGGCACCGCGACAATTCAAGGCGCTCTTATATGGGTTTATCAGTTATAAGCTTGAGCTGTTAGAAAAAGAAGCGAAGAAGGGAGGAAATTAACTATGGCTAAACTAACAGCCACGTTTGAATTACATGATAAGATTTCCCGCAAGCTTCGAATGATACAAGGCAATGCTGAAAGACTTAAGAGGACCGCTAATGGCCCTCTAATTTTTGAGGCTGAAGACCGGACTGAGAGAGTTATGCGGCGGATTGACCGATCGGCCAACCGTTTGACCGGACAGGCTCGATCGCTTGAAGTGGATTTAGATGATCGAGTTTCGAATGGCTTACATTCTATACGCCAGCAAGCAGAGGATCTTACCGAGGGCAGCCATGAGATGACAGTTTCCGTAAATGATCAAGCTACACCACGTTTTCGTTTAATCCGTGGAGGTCTCTCTGATTTGAATCGCTCGCACGCTGAGCCAACTGTTTCGGTTCGTGATCATGCTTCAAACCAATTAGATGAGATCCGTCGTCATGTGTCCGATGTAGATAGCGAACATGCAGAGCCAACTGTTTCTATTAAGGATAGAGCTTCAGCAGCTCTGGACGCAATTGAATCGAAAATAGACAACTTGAAAGATGCTACCATTACTCTGGCAGTTGCAGGTGGTTTTTCTGCAGGTACAATTATGGGTTCTGGTAAAAGTACAATGTCTCAGGATGCTTATGTGTCAGCAACTTCAAACGTTAATAAAAAAGATGTTGCAAGAATGACGGATCAGATCTATTTCAACAATAAAGCGGGCAGTTCTCGGGAAGAAGTCAGTTTATCTCTAAGAAACTTATCGCAACAGACAGGGGCGTCTAAAAAAGCTCTGGCCGAATTGACTGAGTCGTCAAGTAAGATTGCCCAGCTTATGAATGCTGATCAGGCAGAGGTAGATCGTGCTTTCAGTTCAATGTATAACAACTTGAAATTGTCCGGGAAACAAAGCGGAGACTTAATTGCATATGTATATCGGAATGCCGGTGACCAAGCTGACGATTTATTGGACACGATGAATGAATACAGTTCCACCTTTAAAGACTTGAAGCTCACAGGCGGCCAAATTGCAAACGCCATGATAAAAGGAACAAAGGGTGGCGCCAGAAACTTCGATAACCTAGCCGATAGTATGCGTGAGTTTAACATCCGCCGAACCGAAATGTCTGATAGCCAAGTGGACGCATTTAAAACGCTGTTCGGAGCCAAGGAAACTAAGAAAATGTTCAAGGGCTTCAAAGATGGTTCAATAAGCGGTGAAGAAAGTTTATTTAGGGTGGCAAAAGCCCTTTCTAAAGTAAAAGACAAGACAAAGCGGGCTGCTATTGCGACTGAGCTTATTGGAACACAATATGAAGACCTCAAGCAACCGATTTTAGATATGGCTGAGGGTATTGGTACAAGTGCCAAAACAAGCGGTGAATTGGAACGCAGCTTTACGAAACTTCGGGATAATAACCCGATGACACCGGTTAATGATGCCATGAGAGATTTTGAAAGCATATCTAAGGATATGGGAACATCTCTGCTAACTGGATTAGGGCCGGCCTTTGATAAAATTAGCTCATTCATTAACAGTAAAGAAGGTCAGGAAAAACTTAAAGAGATCAAAAAAGATATTGCTGATCTTGGTGAGGAGATAGGTGATAAGTTAAACGTAGCCATTGAGTGGAGCGTCAACCATTGGGATGATTTGAAAACAGCGATTAAAGTTGTGATCCCCTCTTTAATTGGATTGATCGGTTATTTGAAAATACTACGTCCGCTGTTAAAAGGCATAGGTACTGTCGGAAGTGATGCAGCAGGCGTAATCCGAAAGCTAATTCCAAAACGTACTCCTGAATCTGCCGCTAACACGCGAAGTGAAAGGAGGAACAGAAACAGTAATCGTAATGCCAGCACAAGGAGCAGAGAATCCAAAACTGCCACAAGTCCAACGAGTTTACCTCGAAGCGGCAGCTTAACATGTTGCTGTTGTAGCGATGGAGGTAAAAATGATCGCATTCGTGGAAGACGAGGGAAAAGAGTTTTAGGTCGACGTGGTAATTCAACCCGAATGAACCCTTCTGACAGATCAATTACTGTGTCATCTGGACAAATGGAGAGAAGGCGTTCCAGTAGAACTGTGGGTACTAATCCAACCAGAGGATCAAGATCAGCAATAACCACAACTAGAACGGAGCTATACTCAGCTGGTAGAGGTGCAGGCAGTACATCGAAGTTCGGGAAAGTTTTAAGTCCTCTGAAAAGTGTTGGTAAGTTTACAAAGGGAGTTCCTCTATTAGGAACAGCGTTAGCGGTAACCGATTTAATTGGAATGAATAAAGACAATGTTGGTGAAAAAATTGGATCAGCTGGCGGTGGCCTTGCTGGAGCGGCTACAGGAGCAGCTATTGGCAGTGTTATTCCAGGAGTGGGAACAGCTATTGGTGGATTAGTTGGCGGTATAGCAGGCACCATGGGCGGCTCAAGTTTAGGTAAGGCGTTTGATGGTTCAGAAGTAAAAAAGAAACTAGACAGTACATTATTTGATCAAAAATGGTGGTCTGAAAAATGGTCCGGCATTAAGAGTAATGCGAAGACTTCTCTCAATGGGTTAAGTGATACATGGTCTAATGTAAAAGAAAAGGTGAAGTCTACTTTATTTAATAATGAATGGTGGTCTGAGAAGTGGTCTGGCGTTAAAACCTGGGCACAGGACAAATGGAATAGTGCATCATCTGTTTGGGAGTCCGTAAAGGGAAAAATAAAATCCACTTTATTCAGTGAGAAGTGGTGGTCAGGAAAATGGGAAGGCGTAAAAAGTTGGGCTCAAAGTAAATGGGACAGCGCGTCTTCTGTTTGGCAATCAGTTAAAGGAAAGCTGAAGTCCACTTTATTTAGCGAGAAATGGTGGTCAGGAAAATGGGAAAGTGTAAAAAGCTGGTCCAAAAATAAATGGGACAATGCTAAATCAATATGGAAAAGTGTTAAGAGTTCCATCTCAGAAATCCTTTTTAGTAAGAAGTGGTGGTCTGAAAAGTGGCAAAGTGTAAAGGAATTGGGAAGCAGTATTTTGGGCGGAGTAAAAGAAGTCGGTGGGAAAGTAGCTTCAAGTGCGAAAAAAACTGCTGGTAAAGCGTGGGGATATGTGAAGAGTGGCGTAAATTATTTATTTGGTACCGGAAAAGAAAAGCCAAAGAAACATGCTACTGGTGGTTACATTACGAAGCCAACAATATCTTGGATTGGTGAAGCAGGTAAAGAGTTTGTTATTCCTGTTGAGAATAATAAAGGTCGCGGCAAAATGCTCCTTTCTCAAGCTGCTTCGAAATTAGGGATGAGTGTTGTTGATGATATAGCATCTGCTTCATCTGCAGGAGGTGAACCAGCAACTTCCCCGCTAGTCCGTAGTGCGGCGGTGACTGCTTCTGTATCTCCTATTATTGACACATCCAGTCTTGATGAACAAGCAACATCATTTGGTCAACAGTTCACGAAGAGTTTTGATCAAGGAATTAGAGATAATGTTGTTTCTATGGAAGCATGGAAACAGAAAAACGTTGGACAGCCAATGAACAATTTAATCTCTTATTCTCCGAATTACGGAAAGCAAATGGTCAATGGTTATGCTAAAGGTCAAAACAGTACTTCAACCGGTACAGATGGCTTCTTGCAGACGAAGGTTAAAACACCATTCCAGAACACCGTAAATAAATCCTCTTCATGGGGAAGTGGAACGGTCAAAGGTTTTGCTTCAGGACAAAATAGTTCACAAACTGGTACTGATCAATACGTCAGCACTCATATTAACAAGCCGTTTATCCGCTCTAAAGAATCATCAAACGGCTGGGGAAGCGGTATGGTCGGTAATTTTGTTTCTGGCATGACTTCTAAGGCAAGTGAAGTCCATGAAGCTGCCAAGGAACTGGCGAAAAAAGTTGAGAAGGCATTTCGTGAAGAGCTTGATATTCATTCACCTTCCCGTGTCATGATGAGTCTCGGTCGTTTTGCCTCTATTGGTATTGTAAAAGGTCTGGATTCAGTTGATGTGAAAAAGTTTGCTGAAAAACAAGCAGGTTCACTAGCTGCTGCTTATTCCGGAATGGGGGCAGTAAGCGGAAATGTGAAGCAATGGCTTATGGCCGCTATCATGGCCACAAAGACACCAATGAGCTGGCTTCCAGGGCTAATGACAATTGCTCAGCATGAGTCAGGGGGTAATCCGAAGGCAATCAACTTATGGGATAGTAATGCGAAAGCAGGGCATCCATCTCAGGGACTCATGCAGACAATCCCAAGTACCTTCAACGCACACAAATTGCCGGGCATGAATAACATTCTTAACCCGATTCACAACGCTGCTGCTGCGATTGGCTATATCAAAAGCAGATATGGATCTATTAATAATGTACCAGGCATTAGAAGCATGAGGCACGGAGGTCCATATGTTGGCTACGCTAACGGAGGACTTATTACCAAAGAGCAGATTGCACGTGTCGGTGAAGGAAACAAACGGGAATGGATCATTCCAGAGGAGCGAGGTATCCGTGGACGTTATCTGTTAGCACAAGCAGCTAAGGCACTCGGAATGGAAGTAACAGACCCATCTAAAAACGGGCAAACTGAATTATCTTCCGGTCAGGTAACAGCTGCCACAACGGGTCGTAATCAAACAACGTTTACAGCTGCAGGCGGCAAAGAGGTCATTATTCAGTTTAATGGCGATCAGCATTTTCACAATGACCAAGACATGAACAGTCTTGTAGCTAAGATTAAGCAGGCCCTTGTCGATGAGCTTGAACAGGATATCAACATTGGAACGAAGGGAGTCGTTGCTTTTGACTAAATCCATATATGAATTCTGGATCTCACAAGGGAAGGACAAGCTGCGGCTTCCGGTCCTTCCTGAACAAATTGATATATCCAACACAATTCAAAATGAATCAGTAAAAGTGGCTAGTTTTGGGGAGATCACTTTTATTGATAAACCGGGAGCGAAAGAAATTTCGTTCTCTTCTTTTTTTCCAAAGAAACATAGCCCGCTTGCTGAGTATAAAGGATTTCCTTCTCCTGAAAATGCTATTGCAAAGATCGAGAAATGGGTGAAATCTAAAAAGCCGGTTCAATTCTTAATTACTGGAACGAAAATTAATTTAACTTGCAGTATCGAGGTTTTTTCTTATAGCGAGGGCCAAAAAGATATAGGTGATCGTGATTATGAAATAAAGCTGAAGGAATACAAAACTGCTTCGCCGCGGAAGATCAAGCAGAAGAAAAAGACGAAGAAGAAACGGCCATCTAAATCAGCTCCTAAAACGTACACCGTTAAGAAAGGCGATACACTGTGGGACCTTGCCGGCAAATTTTATGGAGACAGCACAAAATGGCGCAAGATCTGGAACGTCAATAAAAAGGCTATGATCAAACGAAGCAAACGGAATATCAGACAGCCAGGACACTGGATCTTTCCTGGGCAAAAATTAAAGATACCGCAGTAAGCAGGTGATGACATGATAGAACTTTTCGTCATTAAAGAAACGGAATGGCTTGAGCTGGTAACTGAAAGTGTTTCTCTTGAGGGACAACGGTATCAGGCACCCCGATCGATCACAGCAAAGATCATAACGAAACAAGGAACCCATTCATATTACAGCGTATCAGAAGGAGATACGGTTCTGTTTAAGTGGAAAGGGAAAGAGCTGTTTCGAGGTATTGTGTTTTCTCGCAATCCGGAAGAACATGGGCTGACCTTTACGGCTTATGACATGCTGCAATATCTGGTTAAGAACAAAGATGTTTATGTGTTCTCCAATAAGCGTGCAGACGAGATTATTAAGCGCCTGGCAAGAGATTTTCAAATTCCAACGACATCCATTGCAAATACAGGTTACACCATTAAATCATTAGTGTTTAAAGATGATACGAGCCTTTATGACATGATTCTGAAAGCCTTGAAACAAACGAAGAGCCAAACCGGAAGGAATTATCAATTATATTCGGCGAAGGGGAAGCTCGGCCTTCGCGCTTGGCCTGATCCGTCAGAAGTATGGGTGCTAGACTCGGGTGTGAACATTACTGGTTATCAATACAGCACTTCCATTAATGACACAGCCACAAGAGTAAAGCTGCGGCGTCAGAAAGACAATAAAACTTATACGGCTACCGCAAGTGACAACACGGGTATCAGCAAATACGGCGTGCTTCAGTATGTTGAAACAGTATCAGATAACATTAACCAAGCACAGCTTCAGCAGCGTGCGAAAGTTAAACAGGCACAGAAGAAAGGCGTCAAAAAAGAACTCAAAAGTATTCAAGCGGTTGGTATTCCGGATCTTCAGAGCGGATTGCCCGTCTATATCTCAATTCCTGAAGTCGGGGTTAAGAAGACATATTGGATCGATACAGACAAACATGAATTTAAAGGATCCACGCACACGATGACCATTGATGTTGTGGAGAAAAACTCTATTCCTGATGGTGTTTCCTCATGAGACTAAGTGAAGCAATCAAGCATTTGGCTGTCGGTGCCGTTGGTTCAGAGTCGCCGGTGGATATTCTGCCGGCTGAAGTGGTTTCTGTTTCTCCTGTTGAAATTAAGCTCAATGAAAATGAAAAGCTAATTATTCCGTCTGATTTGATTATTATTCCTAAGCGGCTGCGAGCTGGAGGAGATGAAGAACTAAAGATGGGTGAGAATGTGATGGTTGTCTCCTTAAAAGGCGGACAATCATTTTTTATTCTCGACAAAATATAGGAGGTGCCTGGGTTGGCCCTTTCGCCAGAAATTGAATTTGATGATATTGAAGATGACAGCGAAGTCATAGAGACCTCGCAAACCTACAAAATAGATTTTGAAAATGGCCGTATCACAAATGAAATGATCACAGGCCTTGAAGCGATCAAGCAGTTTGTATATTTATCCCTTCATACTGAGCGATACGCCTATTCTGTTTTCAGCCATGACATTGGAAATGAGCTTCAAGACGTCCTAGCAGATAATGAAACAACAGACGCATATAAGAAAATGGAGATCCCGCGGCTGATAGAGGAAGCACTGATCTATGACGATCGTGTTTCCTCTGTGTCAGATTTTGAAATAGAAAAACAAGGTGATTCGTTCCATGTTTCCTTTACAGTCGAAACGGACGAGGGAACATTGGAGATCGAGGAGGTGCTTGGTGAGGATGTTTGAAGATCAAACCTTTGAAGAAATCATGGACCGAATGCTGAACAGAATTTCAGCGGACATTGATACAAGGGAAGGCAGCGTGATTTATAATGCCTTAGCTCCTGCAGCCGCAGAATTGGCCAAGTCTTATATTTGGCTTGATACGGTGCTGGAACTTGTCTTCTCGGACACAGCACAAGGGGAATTTTTAGACCGACGAGCTACTGAAGCAGGCATTGAGCGGACTGCTGCCACAAATGCAGTCAGGGCAGGGGAGTTTACTGAAGGCGTGACCATTCCTGTAGGGTCTCGCTTTTATGTTGATAATCTTTATTTTCAATACACAGCTGATGGGACACTGGAATGTGAAACAGCCGGAGAAGCGGGGAACGCAAATATATCCGGCCAGAATCTATTGTCACTAGATACTATACCAGGACTCCAAAAAGCGATTGTGAAAGAGATTTTAATCCCTGGACGAGAAGAGGAGGATGATGACAGTTTAAGAGCTAGATATTTTACCCGCGTGCGTCGGGAAGCTGTCAGTGCCAATAAAGCACACTATAAACAATGGGCTGAGGAAGTAGACGGAGTAGGGAAGGCAAAGATCTTTCCGCTTTGGAACGGGGACGGCACAGTCAAAATTGTCGTGACCAATGCTAACTTGGAACCTGCTTCCGATATTTTAATATCAAAGGTGAAAAACTATATTGATCCTGAACCCGGACAAGGTGAGGGACAAGCGCCAATAGGTGCCTTTGTCACAGTGGAGAGTGCGGTATGGAAAGAGGTTGAGATTTCAGCCGAGGTACTTCCCGAGGTCAATAGCTCTATCGATCAGGTAAAGCAAGAAATTGAATCAGGTGTTTTAAATCTTTTTAAAAAGATTGCCTTTGAAGATAACGTCATCCGTTTATCGCAGATTAATAATATCGTCTACAATTCACCTTCAGTAAGTGATTACGCAGACATTAAAATCAACGGCGTGGCCGAAAATTTGGTTCTGAGTGCCGTCGAAATTCCTAAATTGGGGCAGGTGAACATCATTGAGCAAACTCGATGAAATGACTGCTTGCCTGCCGCCGTTCCTTACCAAGTTAAAGGAAATGGCTGAACTTCTTAAAGCGGAAGCTCCGGAATTTGAGAAGCAAAATAACAGCATCTTTGATCTGACAGATCAGCTGTTTGTTACTACGGCAACCTGGGGGCTTGAACGATGGGAAAAGATTTTGAACGTACCGCGGGAATCAGGTGACACCGATGAGATCCGCCGATTGCGCCTAATCTCTAAAATGTCCAATATACCGCCGGCAACATATAAGGCTATTGAACAGGCATTAAATCGGTTCCTGAAAAATCCGTCTGCTCAGGTCAGGCTGCTTCAAGGACAGTACCGTTTTAATGTTGATATTGATATAGATGATATGCAGCATATGAGTGAGCTCATAGAAACATTGGAGAATATGAAGCCAGCCCATTTGGCATATACCTTGCGAGCTGCTGTGAATGAGCCACTCAAGATAAAAGATACTGTCATTTTGAATAACAGAAGGTATCGAAAAGCAAGTGAGCTAAAGGTAGGTTATTCCGTCACGCTCAATAATAACGAGGTGGTCCTTGTATGATTACACAGCTTTATAGAGAGCGAACAGCTGCAGATTTGAAAAGTAGAATATCGAAGGTGCTGCTGAATGGAAATGAAACAAAAATTGTGGAACTCACCATTCAGGGTGCCGTTGTCAAGGTGCTTACTCAACGAGAGGAAGATATAAAGCATATTAAGAGTGTGCAGATCCTTGATGAACAAAACAACGTAATTACTGAAAGAACAACAGATTTAGACGTCAGTAGTAACAGAACGCTAGATTTTAGGATTACTTTTGAGGTGGTGTAACAATGGCTTATGATGCAAAAACAGATTGGCTCCCGGACGATCCGATTAATGAAGATGATGTGAACCGTTGGGAGAAAGGTATTCAAGACGCGCATAAAGATGTAGCTGTACATAAAAATGACATGAACAACCCTCACAATACAACAAAGGCGCAAATCGGACTAGGGAACGTTGATAATGTACAGCAAGCTTCGAAAAAAGAATTTGAAGAGCATCGTAATGATTTACAACGGCACATAACACCAGTAGAGCGGGAGAATTGGAATGCAAAAGAAACAACTGCCGGAGCTCAGGAAAAAGCTGATAAGGCTTTATTGGATGCAAAACATTACGTGGATACCAACTACAAAAATAATAATCTAACATTAATTACTGGAGACTATGCTATTCAAGATGCAAGAACAGGAGGGGAAGAATATCCGTTAGGACTGACATTAATGGACATTGGTCAGGAAAATACTACAGGCTACCCCTTGGGTTATGGCATTGTCAAAAATGAAAAATATAATAATTACCGATTTACGCAATATTTTTATGGAACAGGAAATGAGTCTAGGACTTACTACGACAGTACAGGAGTTTGGATTAGACACTGGTGGAGTGGTTCAGGCTGGACATCTTGGCAAAAGATATCGGGGTTCGCTCATGCCAATATTGGAACAACAGGCAAGCAACTTCTTATCAAAGGAGAAAAGCAAAAAATTCGTTTTAATCGAAAGATAAAGGACAGTCATAATGCCTTTGACATTAATAATTGCCGGTTTATCTGTCCAAACAGCGGAATGTTTCTAGTCAATGCCGGTGTATATATTGAAAACGTTCAGAGATATGCCAACTATGAATTAGAGATTTACTTAAACGGAACGATTTATAAGAACATAGCACATTATAGAAATAGTCCTGCTAGCCCGTCTGATACCACAGATTTCAATGTAGGAGTATATGGAGCAGCCACTGTTCCGGCTAATGCAGGCGATTATATAGAGATTTATCTCTATGTTGGATATGACGGGGATGTTCAACGTTACATTACTGACAACTGGGGATGGTATAACTATTTTGATATCACTGAAATGGGTGGAAGAAATTATCCGAGATTTTAGGAGGTGCATTTATGATTTTGTATGATGCGATTATGTACAAGTACCCTAACGCAGTACCGAGAAAAGATTTTGAATTACGGAATGACGGGAACGGTTCATACATTGAGAAGTGGAATATCAGGGCGCCGTTACCGACTCAAGAAGAATTAGAGGCCTGGTGGGAGGAGTCACAGAAAAAGACATCTTATGAACCTCCCAATCAGATTGAGCTACTCGCGCAAGAGTTATCTCAGGAGAAGCTAGCTCGTAAACAGCTTGAAGAATTAAACCAAACTTTGGGAAGCGAGCTCTCAAAAATAAAGTTGCAGTTACTTACACTACAAGGAGGGAGAGATTCATGAATTATTGGGTGCTGGCTTTGCATTATAACTGGGCTTCTTCTGAAATGGTGAAAAAGGCTATCCATTATCAAGATTGCTCGACTGAGGATTTACAAAAAGGGATAGAGAAAAAGCTCATTACAGCTGAACAGTATAAAGAGATCACTGGAGGAGCCGTTTAAGGCTTTTTTATTTTGCCTAAAAGGGGGTGGTTACGTTGTAATACCCGGACCTCACCACTAAAGATCAATAATAGCAAGGAGGATTTTTAATGGCATCATATAGTTTTCAATTTCCAACAGATGCAACCGGTAAGCCGGGGGCAGCCAAGCCATACAGAGAAGGAAACAGAGATTTTGTTGTGCCGGTAGCTTCAATTTCCGGTAATGCGGAGCTGCTGACGAACGCAGTTTTAAAAGCCACTGAAGTATACACGCAATATGGGCAAGATCGATTAGGTCAGGTTTTAATTTCAAAAGTAAAAGGTCACGCTTATTCTGATCGTGAAGGTACCTTATTCATTGAAGAAAGTAACGATATGAATTCATGGACTACAGTCTCTTCGTTGGTTGTTAAAGCAAATACACTTGGCGAGACTGAATGGATTCATTTAACTAAACGCTATTTCCGTTTCAGATACGCAAATGGTAACCTACAGCAATCTGAATTTTTACTGTACCAGTCACTGGGCGCAGGTGAAGAGGATATAAACATAAACCAAGCTGTTCCTATTACAGCAGTTGCTCCGTTCTCAGTCCAGTTAGATAAAAGCGGCTTAACTGATGATGGTCGTTTAAAAGTTCAGACTGAAGGCCTGAACCTTAGCTCATTAGACACTCAAGCAAAAACAATGGATATTGTCTTTCACGATAAAACAGAAACCATAGGTGAGGGTAACCCATTCACCGTTGGATCATTCAAAACGTTACTCATTGAGGTTTATGGGACGGCTGAGACAAGTGAATTGAAGTTCTGGGGTAAATCCTTATCGGGGACAAAAAGAGCCCTTAGAGGGCAGAAAGTAGATGACGGAACATTTGCCACTAGCACCAAAGGGAAATCAGAAGCTTGGTCTTTTAACATTACTGGCTTTAAAGAAATTGTTATGGAGCTTACAGCTTTAACAAATGGAAACTTTTCAGTTAGAGGGACGGCCGTCTCATAAGATCCGGCTGTCCTTTTTTATTTGCCTCGGAGGAGGTGATTAGAAATGGAGGAGACAAGTTTGTTTATCAATTTTGAAACATTAGATTTAGCAAGAGTATATTTATTTGGAGGGGTGAAGTACCTTGATTTACTTCTAGTACTTAGCATAATTGACGTTTTAACAGGAGTAATCAAGGCATGGAAATTCAAAAAGCTGCGAAGCCGGAGCGCATGGTTTGGATATGTCCGCAAACTACTTAATTTCTTTGCGGTCATTTTAGCAAATGTTATTGATACAGTCCTCAATTTAAACGGCGTCCTAACCTTTGGTACCGTTCTTTTTTATATCGCTAATGAAGGCTTGTCAATAACTGAAAACTTAGCTCAGATCGGTGTTAAAATCCCATCAACAATAACAGATCGATTACAAACAATGGAGAACGAAAAAGAACAGAGTAAGAATAACGCTGACAGAGCTGCTGGCTAAGCCAGTGGCTTTTTTTATTACACAGACAGAAGGAGAGAGGATATATGGCCATCAAAGTTGTAAAGAATTTAGTTTCTAGATCAAAATATGGATTGAAATGTCCTAACCCAATGAAAGCTGAGTATATCACTATCCATAACACTGCGAATGATGCTTCAGCAGCCAATGAGATTTCTTACATGAAGAATAACTCTAGCTCAACGAGTTTTCACTTTGCAGTAGACGATAAACAAGTCATTCAAGGGATTCCAACGAATCGTAACGCTTGGCACACAGGAGATGGAACAAACGGTACAGGGAATCGTAAGTCGATTGGTGTCGAAATTTGTTATAGCAAGTCAGGAGGGGCACGATATAAGGCAGCGGAAAAGCTTGCTATTAAGTTTGTGGCGCAGCTGCTTAAAGAACGCGGTTGGGGCATTGATCGTGTCCGTAAGCATCAAGACTGGAACGGGAAGTATTGCCCACACCGTATTTTGTCAGAAAGAAGATGGGACGAGGTTAAGGCTGCCATTGAAAAAGAATTGAAGGCGCTAGGTGGGAAAACAAGCACAAGTAAAACAAGCACAGCCAAAAAGAAAACAACAAGCTCAAACAGTAAAAAATCGTCCTACCAGCTCCCGCCCGGTATTTTCAAAGTGAAGAGCCCAATGATGAGAGGGGAAAAGGTAACTCAGATTCAGAAAGCTCTAGCGGCTCTTTATTTCTACCCGGATAAAGGAGCGAAAAATAACGGCATAGACGGCTTTTATGGTCCGAAAACAGCAGATGCAGTTAGACGATTCCAGTTAATGCATGGCCTTTCTGCTGATGGAATTTATGGACCTAAGACTAGAGAGAAAATTGAAGCGTTAATGAAATAAAAAAGGCTCTCTTTTCAAGAGGCCTTTTTTATAATATTAATCCTCAATATTTTCGATTACCTGTCTAACCATCTCATGTATTTGGTCAAACTGCCATTCTATATCACCTATTACTAAATGTAACTGTAGTAATTCAGAAGTTAGTTTTTCTTTATCTTCAATTTGACTTAAATTAGCTAAAATTTTATTCATTCTTTCATCTATTTGCGGAAGTTCTTTAATATTTTCCTCTTCCTCTAAAAGTTCTTCTGTTGAAATTAATGTACTATTATATTTTTCATTTAATTCTTTTAAAGCACTAAAGATTTTATCAATATTTTTCATCTATCTTAACCACCTATTTTAATTTTCTTCCAATGGCATTCTTAGTCTTAACTTCGTTCAATGTTCCATCCAAATTCAACACTACTCTTAAATTTCCTCTTTTATCGAAAACTTCTAAATGATCCTTGTGCAAATTATCTAAATAAAATCTATCGCCTTTTTTCAGATACGGATTATCCAATTTTTTATTAACTTCATAGATTGATTGGCCTTGGAATTGATTTTTTGTTTTTGTAACATTGTTTTTTATAGTCTTTCCAAATCCATCATTAAAAAATTCTTTCATATTCGATACGGATTTAGCTTCACTGGTTATCTTACTACTATTAGCATTCCCCTTAGAACCATGATCAACATCAAAAGACTTTTTAATTTGTTGAATTGTATCTTGTCCAGATTTTTGTAAGTTTAGCACATTTATAGGAACATCACTAGCTAACAGAAGTTCTTTAGCAAAAGGATTTGGTATTGACTCTAAACCTCTTTTTAGAAGTTCCCCAAAATCTTTGGTGTCTTTTATTACTTTTTTTGATGCAGACTTACCAACATTTCCGGCGCTGTTTAATCCTTTTTTACCCGACTTGCTGGTTCCTTTCTCTGCGATTCTCCCGACCTTTGAAACGACGGATCCACTCTTTGTAACAGCGCCACCGCCACCTGATATGAATAAGCTGGCTACATTTAAAGTGAAATATGTGGTGTAGTGTGATTGTGAATACATATCTCCGTGTACAAAGTTTTTGTCCCAGCTTTCTTTTACCTCATCCCAAGTAGAATCCCAGGCTTTTTTATAGTCGAATTCAAAAACGGACTTTATCGTCCCTTTTGGATCTAAACCGAGATCGATCCCGAATTTTGCAATTCCTAAAAGTCCTTCACCAGTTTCCTTCGAAAAATCATAATATGCCATTTGTTTGCCTTTATAGTATTCATATACTGGACCTAGATATTTTTTACCCGCTGCATCTATAGGGGCTAAATATTCTTTAACCGTCTTCTCTGTATCATCTATACCGGCTAATAAACCTTCATATACACCGTCAATCTGTTCTTTCAAAATATCCTTGGTCGCTCGAAGAGGATTATCCCAAAACTCGAGGGATTTAACATACTCCTGTTGTTCAGTGGTGAGGTTGTCGTATCCAATCTCTTTAGCAACTTTTAGATACTCGTCAGGATCATCAACCAACGTATTGAGCTTTTTCTGTAATTCTTTGATTTCCCGTTCTTTTTCTTCTTTCTTCTTAATCGTCAAATAAGCTTCCGTTCGCTTCTCAATATCGCCTTTTTTCTTATGTATGTCACTCTCACGGTACGCCTTGGCGTTGTAGTGGATGGGCGTAGCGTTTTTGCCTTTGCCCGTTGCTTCTTGGAGCTTTTGGAAATCTGACTTGATGAATTGTTCATTAGGTTCTGACAGGGCATATTCTGTCAGTAAATCTTCGTCAAGATTACCTAGTTTTTCAATTGTTTTTTTGCGTTTATCGTTGGCATCTGCAAGCTCATCTTTGAAGGTTTCTGTTGAAAACAAGTCGAGCGGGAGGATGTCGTCGATATCGTTTAGGATATCTTTCATGGCTTTTTTCTGTTCAGACATGATGGATTTTGATTTTTGATGGGCGTTAGCCAGTTCATGTTCTAAAAAAGATTCTTCCACGTACGCGTCAGAGAGACCTTTATCCTCGATAGCTCCAGCAATGCTGTTAAAGAATGCAATTTTCATGTCAATGTAATCGATCCATTGATCAGTCACACCAACATGATCGTGATAGAATGCTTTAATGTTATTAGCGCCTTTACCTGAGAATTCGCTGTCGTCCAGTTCAGCGACGCTTTGTAAAGCCTTTCTCAAGTTGACCATTTGCGTCCTTAGTTCTTTATATTCTTTGGCGCGGTCTGTAGCTTCAAACATAAGTGTTTTGGCTTCAAATACTTTCATGATCATATCCTTTCAATTTAATCATATAACAAAATATTACCATGGAAGAAAGAAGAAACGAACTTAAAATTAACTTGATTGATCGTATCAAGGATACCAAAGAAAAAGTTTAAGGTTTTTTTGCTGTTCAAACACTTTTGAAAATATCAAAATACATAATAAGGAATAAGGAGGGGGTCCTGTAAATCCGTTTTACCATTTGCATATGCTATAATCGATCAAAACACAAAAGGGAGGTTATGAATGGTACTCTTCCGCCATACTCGCTGCAGTTACCATACCGCCCTCTTAATTAATTGAACACAGTGTATTCCAATACCATAATGCTCTAACTTAAAAGGCCGAGTTCAATTTCTCGGCCCCACTTAACTAGTTTGTCATTAGTATCAATATTAGTTTTTTCTTAAATCTTCTTATGATTCTACTTCTAATACATAATTACACTCTTTTTATAGTGATAGAGTAGGTCTTACAATTAATTCACTTACATCGATCTCTACTGGCTGGGAGATTGCATAAAGAATTGCATGTGCAATTGCAGAAGCAGGAAGCGCTTGTCTTCGGTATTCGATCATAGCTTCACTCGCCTGTTTATCGGTAATATGATCGGCTAGTTCTGACTCCGTTACGCCCGGTGCAATTACAGTTGCTCGAATATTATTCGTTGTTTCCTGTCGTAAGCCTTCTGTGATGGCACGGACGGCATACTTGGTTGCGCAATAAACTGCTGCAGTGGGGGTAACCTCATATGCGCCTATGGAAGCTATATTGACGATATGTCCGCTATTCTGCTCTTTCATTATAGGCAATACTGCTCCAATACCATGCAGGACTCCACGGATATTTACATCGATCATACGATTCCATTCAGCGATTTTCAGAGATTCTAATTTAGATAATGGCATTACACCCGCATTATTTACGATGACATCGATTTTTCCATATGCTTCTATAATTTCTTGGACGGTATGCTGCATTTGTTCAAAGTCTGTGACATCCAGTTGCTTGTAATCTGCACTATATCCTTTTTGGAGAAGTGTGAATACGAGTGTTTCTAACTTTTCTGTTCTGCGCGCTGCTGCTATTACCGTCGCTCCATTCTCAGCTAATAAATCAACAGTTGCTGCTCCAATACCGCTGCTTCCGCCGGTGACAAGAACAACTTTATTCTTTATACTCATCCTAGTATCATCCTCTTTTTAGTAATTTTCGTTAAGGAATTCTAAGCTTCTTTCACGATGCAGGACCATCCCTGCGTGATATAGAATATCGTTTATAAAATCACCATCAGCTATGAATCCTGTATCATCTTGATATTCAATGTGGTCACCTGTTATTTGGTAATTACCTGTATATGCGTATTCGACATTGCCGCGAGCTTCAACGTAGCGTCCATCGGGCAGCAGCTCATGCCTGATATACCGATCTTTGGTAACCCAAAGTCCAGCATAAGAATGAGTGTTTTTTTTCATACATCATCAACTCCTTTCCTGTTCACTTATTAGTATCAGGTAAAGTGAATATGGAGTGGTAGCCGGGATCTCTTTAATTCTTGCCTTATCCTCCAAGTCGATAAGCATTATAAAAGGAGGGATTTCATGTCTCTAGAAGAGCAATTCCAATCAAAGGAAGAGGAGCTTACAAAACTTGTGTCATCTTTTGCAGCCAAGGAGGGTACGAACGTAACGTCAATCTCTGGGTTGGAATTCATTCGATCTGCCAAGCCGCTGATGCCTGTACATATTATGCATGAACCTGCTTTGTGTATTGTTCTGCAAGGAAGAAAAGTGATTTCAACGATTGGAGAAGACTTCTTTTACGGAAAAGGGGAATACTTAGTCGTTGCAGTGGATATGCCTGTTATCGGGGAAATTTTAAAAGCAAGTGAGATGGAACCTTATTTATGTCTTCGTTTGAATTTTAACTTAATGCAAATTGCAGAGGTCTCAAAAGAGTATAAGCAACATAGCACTAATCATAATGCTGCAGGGCGAGGAATATTTGTAGAGCAGACAGACGAGGCCATTTTGGATGCACTTATCCGACTCGTAAAGCTGTTGCATACTCCTGAAGATACAGAAATACTTGCACCTTTAATCATTAAGGAAATTCTATACCGCATTATGCAGGGAAAGCATGGTCACACAGTAAAAAGCCTTGTTGCCAAGGGGAGTAAATTATCTGAAGTGGTTGCTGCTCTGGATTATTTAAGAAAAAATTTTTCTCAAGAAATAAAGATAGATGGACTAGCTAAAAAAGTAAACCTTAGCCCATCAGCTTTATATCATCATTTTAAACAAGTTACAACCATGACCCCGATCCAATACCAGAGAGCTTTACGTCTTCATGAAGCAAGGCGGTTGATTATCGGAAAAGATATGAGGGTTGCTGACGCTGCTTTTCAAGTTGGCTATGAAAGTCCCTCTTATTTTAATAGAGAGTATAGAAAGATGTTTGGCAAGGCTCCAGGGAAAGATCGTAAAGAGAATCTGAGTTTATATAATGCGTAGTTCAAATCAAGAAGTCGCATACAGATGCGACTTCAGTATAAACAATGCGTAGGTGAATAAGATTCGTTTATCTTTCTTAGAAATAAGAAAAAGCCGTTATGAAACGGCTAAAGGGAATCAGAACTAATGTTGTTTATCGAATCAAACAAGGAATTCATGAGTAGGTGCGAGAGTTACATTCCGGGATGCTTCCTTCATTTCGCCATTAGACATAGATCCAAAAAAGGCAAGTCCAATTAAAACGGCGGATAAACTGATAAACAATTTAGATTTCATACATGCATTCCCCTTTCGAAATTTGCTTTTGAGCATATACCATCTTCTTGAAACAGATGATACTATCCTCTATTTTTCCATTATAATCGAAAAGGTTGCCTCCTAACAATGCCAGCTCTTCCAGATAAGGGTATCCTTTGCCGTTCTCTAAACGAGAAAAAATGTTGAGGAGTTTAGGTGTATCGCCATTTCTTATATAAAGAACGTCTAATGCTTCAAATAAGTTCATAAAAAGTTCGTCTTTAAAATCTACAGCACTTCTTATTCCTTTGCGGAAGCAATCCATTGCTTGTTCTTTTTTGCCTTGTTTAAAATAAATTAATGCTAGGTCATGATAAGCTTGCGGAAGTACGTCAGAGTTAATTTTTCTGTATTGAACCAAGGCTTGTTCGATGTAACGAGCAGCCTTATTTAAGTTGTCCATTTTGTGATAGCAATTGCCGAGATTGAAAAACGCAGTGGCATAGATGTGAGTATTTTTACTTTTAAGCAGCTCGGCACCTTTTAAAGCTTCTTGAAGGTGGGGGAGAGCTTTTTCATGATTTTCAAGGTCATCGTAGTTGCCGGCAATCACAAAATGACATTGAATACGCCGAACAGAATAAAGCTCGTGTTTCTTATAGATATTGTATGAAAGTTCAGCGTAGTGCATTGAGATATGAGTCATTTTCATATGATAATAGACTTCGGATAACTTAAAATAAAACTCAGCTTTTTCAATCTTGTCAGAGATCGTTGGAATTTTGCGTTCAGCTTTTTTGTAATATGTAATGGCCTTTGTGTATTCACCGTTTCTAAACTCATACATCCCGCGGAAGAAGTTATAATAATAAGCGCGCATATTATCTAGTTTTTTCTTATGCCCTTCTATTTTCTTTAAATATTCTGAAAGTTCCATTCGGTTTTCATCAGTTGGCAGCGTGTATTCTAACATAATTTTATGGCGAAAGGCCATCAATTGATAATAAATAAGCAAATCTTGATCTTCTTCCATAACCTCTATATCACGTTCTATTTCAGCTTTTAACATTTCAGCATCAGTAACGTTGAATTTTTGAATATGCCTATGCCATTCATTAATCTTCATTCCCACTTCAGCTGATGTGATTGATATCAAGATATTCACCCTTCCCTTAACTCTACTAGTAATGTAAATATTAACAAGTTTTCGTTCGCAGAAAAAGGCAATAAGGCACCGCAATTTAAATTTTCGGTGAGACCGCAATAACTTTTTGGTTCTCATGAAGAATCTGTGCGATGGGGAATTAGGTGGTTTTGGAGATTAGTTCATTAAAAAACTCACTTCGTAGATAAGATAGACCTTCAAAAGCTGGTTTTAAAATTGCAGGAGATCAAGTTTGGGACTAATGGGAAGGGGAAGAACCTTCATTTTTTTAATTGGACGGATTAAAAACAGTGCCCATATTATCCCCGTATTGAGTAAAAAATGATTCAAATAAATATACAGGCTTTTGTAACTGATCCACTTTATTGAGGGACTCGATTTAGATGAAGATACCAAAGCATATTGGTATCTTTTTTGTTGTTGGAGTTATTAAACCTCTTTTGGAGTTCATGCCAGGACACCAATGACATTGGCACAACAATTTTAATAACCGAGATTATTTACTGGGGAAAGAAGAAGGGTTAATCTAATTATATAAAAAAATATATTTTTCTTTCATTTTCATATAAAAAAATATATAATAAAATCGATTAAAGGAAAAGTGAAAGTTAGGTGTTTAGGGTTTGACTGAAGCAAAACAGATATTAAAAAGTTATATACCATTTGCAAAAACGATAGGGGAAATGTTTGGGCCAAATTGTGAAGTCGTTATTCATGATTTGACAACACCGCAGTCTTCCGTCATTTTTACAATGAACAATCATGTGACGGGAAGAGAGGTTGGCCAATCCTTTGATCACTTAGTGAGAAAGGTTCTTTTATCCAACGAATTTAAAGGTGATTACTTAGCAGGATATGAAATCCAAACAGATGATCGGAGAACAATAAAATCATCGACTACCCTCATTAGAGATGGCCACCAGCAGGTGATTGGGGCATTTTGCATCAACTATGATATGAATGTCATGATTCAAATGAAAGAAGTACTAGATGCATTTATACCTGGCACTGAAAAGAACAATCAAATACAAGCTCCAAATACGGTGGAACAGGAAGCTTCTATTCAGAATGTAGAAGAGATCACGAATCAGTTAATTGAACAAATTGTAGCGAACCGCAAACATTCTCTGATGAAACGCCCGGAAAAAATCGAGCTGATTAGATTTATGGATGAAAAGGGGATATTCCTCATGAAAGGTGCGGTTGATAAAGTGGCAGAACAATTAGGTATTTCAAAGGTAACTGTCTATAGTTATTTGGATGAAGTGAAAAAAAGACAATAGGAGTGAGTAGAGTGGAGAGTATTTTTGAGGCAGGGAATTTAAAATCGAACGGTCATTATGCCTTAGCTGTGATTCATCAAAACACGGTCTATGTATCAGGGCAATTTGCCATTGATCCAATCACGCAGGAAAAGAAATTTGGCACCATTGAAGAAGAGACTTTGCAGGTATTGTCAAATATAGAGTATATCTTAAAAAAAGCCGGCAGTCATAAAGGAAAAATTTTAAAGATAACCTTATATCTTCACGATATCAATTTGTTAGACCGTGTTGACAATGTCTGTCAGGGTTTTTTTCACGATTATCGCCCAGCACGGTCAGTTGTTTCGACGAACGAGCTGCATTACGGTTTTCAGGTTGAAATTGAAGCAATCGCCAGTCTGTAATATATTTTTTTGTCTAAAACATATAAAAAAATATATAAAATATAAAAAAATATATAATAGGAGGGTCTAAAAATAATGGAACAGTATCAATGTCATTCTTGCCGTACGAAATACAATGTGTCTGAACAGGTGTGGAAATGCCAGTGTGGCGGAGTGTTAGACCTTGTAAAAGAAAAAGTAGAATGGTCCGATTCAAAAGTGCTCAAAGATATTCCTTCTATGTGGAGATATATTGATGCTATGCCATTTGATCGCGACTCCACCATATGGAGCGGCATCACTATGGGGGAGGGATACACACCTTTAATCGTGTTAGACAGCGGGGAGCCGAACACTCTTGTGAAAGTGGACTATATGATGCCTACTTTGTCTTTTAAAGATCGCGGTGCTGCTGTATTAATAGCTAAGGCAAAGGAGCTGGGAGTGAAGCATGTGATAGCTGACAGCAGTGGAAATGCAGGGACATCTATTGCAGCTTACGCCAAGCGGGCTAACATCGCATGTGACATATTTCTTGGGAAGGGTACATCACCTAAGAAAATCGCGCAGGTGAAAGCGCATGGGGCCAACGTTCGCGAAATTGAAGGCACAAGAGAAGATGTGGCCGAAGCAGCGCAAAAGGCTGTGAATATAGAGAAAAAATTCTATGCAAGTCACGTTTTTAATCCATATTTCTATGAAGGAACAAAAACGTATGCCTTTGAGATTTGGGAACAAATGAATGGAGCGCCGGATACGCTTATTATTCCAGTTGGCAATGGTACGTTATTACTTGGGGTTTACTATGGATTTAAAGAATTACTAGAGAACAAATGTATAGACAAAATGCCAAGACTGGTTGCGATACAGGCAGAGAATTGTGCGCCGTTAGCAAAGGCATTTATCAACAATCAACAAGTTGCTCAACCCGTCGAAAACAGGGGAACACTTGCAGAGGGCATCTCGATTGCCAAACCGGCAAGATCAGCTCAAATATTAGAAGCCATCCGTGCCACAAAAGGTCAAATCATTACAACCAATGAGGAAGAGATTCTAATAGCTCGTACAGCATTAGCAAGTAAAGGCTTTTATGTTGAGCCAACAACAGCAGCTAACTATGCAGGATATTTAAAATACGATCATTCTTCTGATGAAAAAATCGTGATTCCATTATGCGGGGCTGGGATTAAATCTAATTAGGAACGAAGAGAGAAACATTTAATATGAAAATGGGGGAGTTATCATGGAAAACAAGAAAATCATTTTACTGAGTACCGGCGGTACAATTGCAAGTAAGCCTGATCCTGAAACAGGTTTATTAGAAGCAGGTGCTATGACAGGTGAAGAGCTTTCTGAAATGTGTCGACTGCCTTCTCATATAGAGATTGAAATCAAGTCAGTCTTTCAAATGTCAAGCAGTCATATGACTTTTCATCACCTTGACATTCTGAAGCAAAATATAGAGAGTTTCTTCCGGAATGAGGATGTTGCCGGAATTGTGATATCGCATGGAACAGATACCCTTGAAGAGACTTCGTATTTCCTTGATCTGGTTATTTCTGATGAAAGGCCGGTAGTGTTAACGGGGTCACAAAGAGGACCGACACTTGAAGGTACAGATGCATTTGTGAACCTAAGACAAGCTTTCTTATTAGCGGCACATCCTGATGCGCGAGGCTTAGGTGTAACAGTGTTGTTTAATGAGAGGGTCTTTGCTGCTCGATATGTGAAAAAACAGCATGCGTCAAATGTCGATGGTTTTTTCTCTCCGGGATTCGGTTATTTGGGAACGGCTGATCAAGATGAGATCGCAATTCATCAAAGATTAATCAAGCGTGAGACGTATCAACTAATTCAACCATTGCCAAATGTAGAACTTATTAAGTGTTCACTTGGTTCAGACGGAAAGTTTATAGATTATGCAGTTAAGTGCGGAAGTGCAGGAATCATTATTGAGGCGCCGGGAAGAGGGCATACGGCTCCAGCAATATTAGAAAGTGCAAAGAAAGCCGTAGAGAAAGGGATTCCTGTCGTTCTGACAACAAGTGCTGACGAAGGTGAAGTCAAGGGAGTATATGGATTCAAAGGAAGTGCTTCAACATATGCAGATGCCGGAGTTATACTAGGCGGCAGCTATGACAGTAAGAAAGCAAGGATCAAACTCGCTGTTTTGCTGGCTGCTGGACAGAAGATTGATGAGGCTAGCTTTAAATATTAAGAATAATAGGGGGAGATTATATTGAAGCCTGTACACACTAAGTATTCAACACGGGATGGGGGCCATTACGTGCCAGCTATGGAACACAATGATGTTCTCTATATTTCAGGGCAGTTGTCGATGAATCCGGAAACGGGAAAAATTCCAGCTGGGGGCATAAAAGAAGAAGCAAAACAGGCATTGGCAAATATGGAGTTTGTCCTCAAGGAACGGGGATTAGCCAAGGAAGATGTGATATTATGCAGACTTTATACCCCAGATGTAAAGTATTGGCCGGATATCAATGAGGTTTATGCTCATTTCTTCGGCAATCATAAACCGGCAAGAGTAGTTGTTCCATCAAATCATTTATATGCCGGATGTCTGGTTGAAGTTGAAGCCATTGCAGCGATAAAGGAGGAGGTACAATGAATTATATAGAATTAGATACACCAGCTCTTTTAATCGATAAAGACGTGATGCAAGGCAATATGAAGTATATGCAAAATTACGCTAATGAACAGAAAGTAAACTTACGACCTCATACAAAAACACATAAAATGCCTAAATTAGCTAAACTACAAGAGGAAATGGGAGCTATAGGAATCGCTGTGGCGAAAGTAGGAGAAGCTGAAATAATGGCCATAAATGGTTTGAAGGATATTTTTATTGCAAATGAGATTGTTGGGAAATCAAAGATTGAACGTATTAAAAAACTATCTGAAACAATTGATATCTCCTTTGGTATTGACAGTGTGTATCAAGTGCATGAGATTGAAGAAGTATTTGAAGGAGCCGCAAAGAAAGCCCAGGTGTTAGTGGAAATTGAAGTAGGAGAACAACGCTCTGGGATTATTGAAGAACATGATTTTCGTACTTTATTAGAATTAATCAAAACGTGTAAAAATGTCGAGCTTAAAGGAATCTTCTCACATGACGGGCATTCTTATAAAGCGAAAAGTATAGAACATTGTAAAGAGCTTTATAGAGAGAGTGTAGAAGGAACATTACATTTTGCTCGAATAGCGGAAGAAATGAACCTTAAGCCGAAAGTAATAAGTATTGGCTCTACCCCTCCCTTCATGTTTAAGTTTGATATTCCAGAAGGAGTTACAGAAATTAGACCTGGTACTTACATTTTTATGGATGCCTCACAGGCAAATGTAATTGGTACGTATGATCGCTGTGCAGCTTCTGTACTCACAACGGTGATTAGTAAACCAACAAAAGAACGAGTCATTACAGATGTAGGGGCAAAGGGAATTACCGCCCAAACACGAAGTGAAGGGCTTACAGCAACCAAAGGGCTTGGTCGTATCAAAGAATACGAGGGCGTTTACATTCATGGAGTATTCGACGAACATGCTATTATTTACAATGCAGACTTTAGAAACCAAGTGAATATAGGAGATAAGGTTCAAATTATTCCTAATCACATTTGTCCGGTTGTTAATTTACATGAAAAAGCCTATCTAGTCTCTAATGGAGAAGTTGTAGACGAAGTAGACATTGAGGCTAGAGGCAGACTTCAATAATTATAGCATGAAGAGCCTATTTAAAAATATCCATAACGTATTTGGAAAACTTCATATATAAGGGGATAGGCATGAGCATACGTAATCACAAACTATTTTACAAAGATCCCTATCTAAAAACGTTTGAAACGAAAATCTTGAAACAACAACAGGACAAAAAAGGTGATGTTTACATTACCTTAGAGAAAACAGCCTTTTATCCAACCGGCGGTGGCCAGCCACATGATATAGGGACATTGAATGGAGTCAAAGTTTTAAACGTTGAAGAGGTAGATGGAGAAATTCGTCATTATATAGAAAGGGCTTTACCACATTCAGATGATAAGGTCGTTGGGGTTATTGACTGGGAACGACGCTTTGATCACATGCAACAGCACACGGGTCAGCATATTTTGTCAGCGGCATTTGCACAGTTGTATGATATTCATACAGTTGGATTTCATCTTGGAAAAGATATAGTTACCATTGACCTTGACATATCAGAATTAACAGAGGAAATAGTAGGAAAAGCAGAGAAGCTTGCAAACTACATGATAATGGAAAATAGACCAATAGTTACAAAGTGGATAGAATATGATGACTTAGTAAATTATCCAATTCGTAAAACCCCATCTGTAAAAGAAAATATTCGTCTTGTCATTATCGATGAATTTGATTATAACGGATGCGGTGGAACACATCCTAGTGCTACAGGGGAAGTCGGAGCAATTAAAGTATTGAGTTGGGAAAGACAAAGAAAAAAAATTCGTTTGTATTTTGTATGTGGTAATCGGGTAATAGCCCAATTCGATCAAAAACAAAAGGTATTGATTGAATTGACTGGATTGCTTAATCGTCCTGAAGGGGAATTAAGTGAAGCTGTAAAACGTTCACTTGAAAATGTAAAGAAGCTAGAGAAAGAGCTTCTAGAATCTAATGAAAAAATACTTCAGTATGAAGCCAATGATTTATTAGCCAACAGCACAATTCAAAATGATACTGTAGTTATTATAGAAACCTTTTCAGATCGATCTATCCAAGAACTTCAAAAGCTAGCAAAAATGATTGCCGAGCAAGAAAAACGATCCCTTATTTTTCTCTTATCAGAGAACGATAATCGCTACCAACTGGTTTGTGGGCGAGGATCAACAAATAAAATGGACATGAGAACCCTTATGCAAGAAAGCCTTTCTCTTATTAATGGAAAAGGGGGGGGAAATAAAACGTTAGCTCAAGGTGGAGGGACTGCGTCATTAACAAAAAAGGAATTTCTGAGGAACGTTATTAACATTATAGCTAAACAAATAAAGTCAGAGGAAATACGATATTCGATTAAAAAGTAACTTCTTTAACTTAATGTAAGGACTCAAAATAAAGAATATGAAAAGTGTCAAAATTTATGAATGACTTTTGTGTAAATATTCCTTTAGAGAAATAAATTTCTGGGAAAGTCCAGATAGAGAAACATTAATTAGCTGCAGTAACTATTTGATAACTATACCAATTATTCAGAATAACCAATGATATGGATTTACTATGTTGAGGGACTAGTGGGCGTGGTATACGTCAGAGAATAAACCGATGATTTAAACCATCGGTTTTTTTATTTGTTTTCATACTCATTGAAAATCACCTCATTAGGACAAACACTTGTCACATAGCATTACCCAAGGGGTGATGCATTTTATGAAGGTAATAATCATCGAGGGACCGCAAGCTGACAAATGCATTAACGATTGCTATCATTATTTAATAAAACTTTATAGGAAGGAGATCCAGGGTGATAGCAATATATGTAAGGGTATCGACCGAGGAGCAAGCGATCAAGGGATCGAGCATCGACAGCCAGATCGAGGCCTGTATAAAGAAAGCAGGGACTAAGGATGTGCTGAAGTATGCCGATGAAGGATTTTCAGGAGAGCTTTTAGAACGTCCGGCTTTGAATCGCTTGAGGGAGGATGCAAGCAAGGGACTTATAAGTCAAGTCATTTGTTACGATCCTGACCGTCTTTCTCGGAAATTAATGAATCAGCTTATCATTGATGACGAATTGCGTAAGCGAAACATACCTTTGATTTTTGTAAATGGTGAATACGCCAATTCTCCAGAAGGCCAATTGTTTTTCGCTATGCGCGGAGCGATCTCGGAATTTGAAAAAGCCAAAATCAAAGAACGGACATCTAGTGGCCGACTTCAAAAAATGAAAAAAGGCATGATCATTAAAGATTCCAAACTATATGGCTATAAATTTGTTAAAGAGAAAAGAACTCTTGAGATATTTGAAGAGGAAGCAAAAATTATTCGGATGATTTTCGACTATTTCACCGATCACAAAAGCCCTTTTTTCGGCAGAGTAAATGGTATTGCCCTACATTTAACACAGATGGGGGTTAAAACAAAAAAAGGCGCCAAAGTATGGCACAGGCAGGTTGTTCGACAGATATTGATGAACTCTTCTTATAAGGGTGAACATAAACAGTATAAATATGATACGGAGGGTTCCTATGTTTCAAAGCAGGCAGGGAACAAATCTATAATTAAAATAAGGCCTGAAGAAGAGCAAATCACTGTGGCAATTCCAGCAATTGTTCCAGCTGAACAATGGAATTATGCTCAAGAACTCTTAGGTCAAAGTAAAAGAAAACACTTGAGTATTAGCCCTCACAATTACTTGTTATCGGGTTTGGTTAGATGCGGGAAATGCGGAAATACCATGACAGGAAAGAAAAGAAAATCACACGGTAAAGACTATTATGTGTATACTTGCCGGAAAAATTATTCTGGAGCAAAGGACCGTGGCTGCGGAAAAGAAATGTCTGAGAATAAATTAAACCGGCATGTATGGGGTGAGATTTTTAAATTCATCACCAATCCTCAAAAATATGCTTCTTTTAAAGAGATTGAACAATCTAATCACCTGTCTGATGAATTAGAACTTATTCAAAAAGAGATAGAGAAAACAAAAAAAGGCCGCAAGCGTCTTTTAACGCTAATCAGCCTAAGCGATGACGATGATTTAGATATTGATGAAATCAAAGTGCAAATTATTGAGCTGCAAAAAAAGCAAAACCAGCTTACTGAAAAGTGTAACGAAATTCAATCAAAAATGAAAGTATTAGATGATACAAGCTCAAGCGAAAATGCTTTAAAAAGAGCTATCGACTATTTTCAATCAATCGGTGCAGATAACTTGACTCTTGAAGATAAAAAAACAATTGTTAACTTTATCGTGAAAGAAGTTACCGTTTTGGATGCTAACACAGTATATATTGAGACTTATTAAAGAGGAGATTACATTTTTAAGCTCCTCTACACCAAATAAATGGACAAGTTTAATAGGAGGAGTACATTTGAACCCAATTAAAAAAGCCTATGGTTATGTTACAAGAGATAAAGGTGGAAAAACTCAGGTCTTAGTTTTTCAACATCCAATCAAAGAAGCTGGGATTCAAGTACCTAAAGGTACCGTGAAACATGATGAACATACATATAACGCAGTTATAAGGGAAATTGAAGAAGAAACAGGTTTGAAAAACTTTGAGGTAGAAAAGCTTATAGCAGAAGACTTCTGGGAGAGTGACGACGGAGCTGTTCACAATAGATTTTTTTATAGAATCAATGTATTAGATGCTCCAGAATGTTGGGATTACAATCCAACCGGTGGCGGGGAAGAGGAAGGATTAACATTTCATTACTTTTGGATTTCTTCAAAAAATGATGTGGAACTTATACGTGGGCATGGTGATTATTTAGATTTAATATTCGTATAAGGTTTTGCACCCCCCTTTTGGAATAACAATCTCATTTTCAATACACCGCGCGGCATACGTCGCCAGCTTTGTCCCTTTTCCGGCGGAATAGCTCTCAATTCCTTTGATCAGCCCAATTGTTCCGATGGAGATTAAGTCCTCTGCATCCTCACCTGTATTTTCGAACTTTTTCACAATATGGGCGACCAAGCGAAGATTATGCTCAATCAGCATGTTTCTGGCATGTTCATCCCCTTTAGCCATGAGCTCTAAGTATTTTTTTTCGTCGCTGCTTGAGAGCGGTTGTGGAAAGGCATTGTTTTTCACGTAAGATACTAAAAAGACAAGCTCTTTAACTACAAAACCGAGCGCTGCGAAAACACCTGTCACCATCGTCACCTCCACAAAAGTATGTAGGCAAAAGCCTATATGTAAATGTATGTGGGAGTGAGGCTGTCTGTGTCTGTACCGGGAAATTTCTCGCAGGAGAGCCTGGCTTTTGTAAGCAGCATACGAATTTCAAATTTTAAATATAATCTTTATCAAATGCCCATATATTGAAATGAACAAAAAATGTATGGGGGGATGAGAATGAAAAAATGGATGGCAGGCCTGGTTCTTGCTGCAGCAGTTCTTCTTTGTTTAATGGTTCCGCAACAGATCCAAGGCGCTTCTACGTATGACAAAGTGTTGTATTTTCCGCTGTCTCGTTATCCGGAGACGGGGGATCATATTAAAGATGCAATTGCAGAGGGACATTCTGATGTTTGCACCATCGACAGGGATGGAGCGGACAAAAGGCGGCAGGAATCATTAAAAGGATTTCCGACCAAGCCGGGCTATGACCGGGATGAGTGGCCGATGGCGGTTTGTGAGGAAGGCGGCGCAGGAGCTGATGTTCGATATGTCACGCCTTCTGATAATCGCGGGGCCGGCTCGTGGGTAGGGAATCAAATGAGCGGTTATCCTGACGGCACCAGAGTGCTCTTTATTGTGCAGTAATGAATAAGAGGCTCTTTTTTGAGCCTCTCCTCTGTTGTTACGTTCCTTCGCTATGCTGAATGTTCGGAGGATAGGTTTGTGCTTTTCGCCAATACTGGCGTGTTCCTTCGTCTCGAACAACGATGCCCAGCTGTGCCAGTTCGAGACGGAATTCTTCAACATCGTCTGTTTCCTCGTCTTTCAGTGCATTGTGACGAGCTTTCAATAAAGCATGGGCGCCTGGGGAGAGGTCTGGTGCATCAGGGATCCACCGGCGAAATTGATCTTTAAGTGGATCACCATCTGCTGCCCATTTATAATTATGCTTTCTAAAGACCTTCTCGACCTTTACTGGTTTTTCATCAATTTCTTCGCGTACCAATTCATATCCGGCTGTTCCAAGGAGGACAAGCCGTTTGTGATCGATAAACACAAGAGCGATGTCGTCGGAACGAATCGTTTGCACTTTCTTTCCTTTGATTAATTCCACTGTGTCATCTGTAATCTTTACAGACAGTAGCATTGCAATAACAGAATGAGCGAACCAAATCCCCGCGCACATCACGAGCAGTGCAGTGATAAATGCAGCTGATGAGCCCTGAAAAGAGGTGATGAGACGGAGCGGCCCTTCAAAAGGAATCCACGGAAGGGATAAAGCCCATTTTGCAATCTGCGGAATAAAATACACGATTGTAAGGCCGATGATTCCAAGTGCAGCATATAAAAAGTATGCTGCGGTTTTCGTAACTCCAATGAGAGTGTGAGATTGATCCTTCAACATGTCACCTTCTTTTACTGAAAAACTCTAATTCTCTTCCCATATTTTAACTTAATGGGTTGGGAAATCAAGGATAAGTTAATGGTTTTATAAATGGAGAGCTCAGAAACGGAGATGGGGGGCGCAGACGGTATCGGGAAATCAAAAACACAGGCTGCATAAGAAACAAACCTTTTGCAGTGAAAACCTATAAGCTCATATGGTTTTTGCGTATCACAATACAGTTCACTGGGAACATAAAGAGTAAAGGCTCTTTAGACAACCAGGAGGAACAGACATGAAAATCGGATTAATCGGCTTAGGCAAAATGGGTATAAACATAGGAAAGCAATTCTTGGACCGCAATCATCAAGCGGTCGGGTATGATGTAAATCAAGCTGCTGTTGATGAACTGAAAGCATATGGGGCTGAGGGGACAACGAATCTAAAAGAGTTGATTTCTACATTAGATACGCCGCGTATACTATGGGTTATGGTGCCGCATGGCGTTGTCGATGCTGTTTTGCGTGATGTGACATCTTTATTAACCAAAGGCGATATTGTCATTGAAGCCGGAAACTCTCATTATAAAGAATCGATTCGCCGCTACAATCAAATGAAAGAAGCGGGTATTTATTATCTCGATGCCGGCACGTCGGGCGGAATGGAAGGTGCGCGCCATGGAGCCTGTTTTATGGTGGGAGGTGACCCCGAAGCATGGGAGATTGTTGAGCCGCTTTTTCGGGATACTGCTGTCGAGAATGGGTATCTATACGCAGGTGAAGCGGGAAGCGGACATTTCTTGAAGATGATCCATAATGGCATTGAGTACGGAATAATGGCGGCGATCGGTGAAGGATTCGAAGTACTTGAAAACAGCCAATTTGATTTTGACTACGAAAAGGTTGCGAGAGTGTGGAATCATGGCTCTGTCATTCGCTCTTGGCTCATGGGGCTGACTGAGCGAGCATTTTCTAAAGATGCGAAGCTGGATCAGATCAAAGGCATTATGCATTCCTCAGGTGAAGGAAAATGGACGGTGGAAACCGCGCTTGATCTGCAGACGGCAACTCCGGTGATCACTATGTCGCTGCTGATGAGGTACCGTTCTTTAACAAATGATACGTTTACAGGAAAGGTTGTCGCTGCACTTCGAAATGAATTCGGAGGCCATGCGACAGAGAAAAAGTAAGGGGCGGACAGGCCTCCTTACTTTTTTTGCACTTTCAGCAGATGAGGGAACTTTTTATAAATGATCAGCATCAAGATCAGAATGTAGGCTCCGTAAATACTGAAAGACAGCAATTTATTGCTGGTAAAATGAGCGCCTGCAATAGTGACAACGATAATATTCGGGATTTTCCCTATGAAAGACGCGAAGAAAAAAACATGCCAGCGAACCTGGCTCAGCCCGCATATCACGTTCATGACAAGAGAAGGAATGACCGGGATGAGCCTTCCTAGTAAAACAGCGGCAAAAGCATTTTTGTGGAAGGAAGCCTCGTAGCTTTGGATGGCAGGATAGGACAGAACTTTTTTTCGGGCCCAGTCTCTAAAGCTGTACCTGGCGAGAAAAAACAGCATCATTGTACCAAGCATTGAGCCGGTTAATGTAATCGAAATCCCATTGGCTATTCCAAACACAGCGCCATTTAAAGCGGCAACCAAAGCAAACGGCACAATTGGGAAAAAGACATCGGCGGCAATCAGCAGCATACTGAATAAAACAGAAAACAGCCCTCCTGCTTTGATCGCATCAAGCCATGCTTCTTTCTGAAAAAAACCGACTGCAATGATAGTAATCATCACGATGATACCTAGTATCTTTTTTAACATGTCTATGGTCACTCCCAACGAAGGTGATGTCAGGAGCCAAAACCTCCGTCATCTAGGATTAGTATAACTGGTGTCATTTCAGCGGTTCAACTGAAAACCGTGTTCGATTGGGAACACAATTTTTTTTGTTTTGTAAAATAGGCTGTCCAACTTTCTGTTTTCTGCATTCCTTAATAGTAGGGAGGGATAGAAATGGTTACGATAAAAAAGGATTTTATACCGGAATCAAACGACAATCGTCCTGGCTATGCGATGACTCCTGCTTACATTACGGTGCATAATACAGCGAATACCGCAAAAGGCGCGGATGCGAAAATGCATGCCAATTATGTCAAAAATCCAAGCACATCTGTCAGCTGGCATTTTACAGTTGATGATTCAGTCATCTATCAGCATCTTCCGCTAGATGAAAACGGCTGGCATGCGGGTGATGGTACAAATGGGACAGGGAACCGCAAATCAATTGGAATTGAAATCTGCGAAAATGCAGACGGCGATTTTGAAAAAGCAACAGCAAATGCCCAGTGGCTGATCCGAACACTAATGAAGGAAAACAATATTCCGCTGAAACATGTCGTTCCTCATAAAAAATGGTCCGGGAAAGAATGTCCGCGAAAACTCTTGAATCAGTGGAGTTCTTTTATAAACGGAATTTCTTCCTCCAATACACCTCCAAAAGAGTCATCTCCAACATATCCGCTGCCGTCAGGGGTTATCAAGCTCACTTCGCCTTATCGAAAGGGCACGAACGTCCTGCAACTGCAAAAGGCTTTAGCGACGCTTCATTTTTATCCTGATAAGGGCGCCAAAAATAATGGAGTAGACGGGGTTTATGGACCGAAAACAGCGAATGCCGTCAAGCGTTTTCAGCTCATGAACGGATTGACTGCAGACGGTATCTATGGACCTAAAACGAAGGCCAAGCTTAAATCGAAGTTAAAGTGAATGTGGGATTTAAGGAATAGCCTGTTCCCAGTGTGGATTCAGGTTATTTTCTATCCTATTCATTGCGTGTTTTTCCGATTGAGAAGAAGGGAATTTGAAAAGAATCACCTGATATGCCGCATTGAAAGAATGATTTTCATTGAGGGGGACACGTTAACAATAGGAAAAACAGAGATAACGAAGAAACTCTTCGTTGAATGAAGGGAAACAGAGGTATAACATTAAGGCGAGGCTTTTGGGGGTGTAAAAATGAAGCATTTTTTCATCCTTTTCCTTCTGCTGCTTGTTACAGCAGGGTGCGAAGAAAGGGGATATGAAGACGTTGTAGCATTTGGTGACAGCAATACGCGAGGCTCTAATTGGGATTATCGCGATTATCCAAAAGCACAACAGTGGGTCAATCTATTAAAAACGGCTGAACGCGGAAAGCTTGATATACTCAATGCGGGGATCGGTGGACAGACGACAGAGGATGCCCGTTTACGGTTTCAGACAGATGTTTTGGACCAGAAACCGAAGCATTTGTTTATTATGTTCGGCACGAATGATGCCGCGATACTGACTGGAGGTAAGCCAAGAGTGTCGAAGCAGCGTTTTAGAGAAAATCTGGTTTACTTTATTAAAGAAAGCAGAAAACAAGGAATCAAGCCAATCCTAATGACATGTATCCCAATTATTGAAGGAGACGGGAAGCATCAACTGTTTTACTATTCGAGATATAAAGCAGCTGCTTTTGAACCGAAAGGCGGGGCGAGAAAATGGCACAATTCATACAACGATATTACAAGAGATGTGTCGAAGCGCCTGAATGTCCCTCTTGTAGACAACTGGAAGCATTTTATAGAAGCAGACGGCGGAAAAGCAACTGATGAAGCGCTTATCCAATCCGGTCTGATAGATCCTTCAGGCAATCATATGACACCTGAAGGGGCAAGGATTGTATATGAAGGAATACAAGATGGGCAGGTTTTGAAGTACTGAGCCGGACAACGGCCTAGGCCGTTTTATTTTTCCTACATAGGCTGTTATAAAGCTTACTTAAGGAGGCGCTTCACATGTATGGCGCAAGCAGAGCATATGGATACACTTTTATCGTTGTTTTAGTTGTTGTTCTCCTGGTTGTGGGCGGCATATATTGGTTAGCATAGTTACCGTCCCTTGAAAACACCTCTTTTTAGGGGTGTTTTTTGCTGAAAACAGTAGTAAAGCCCGTAACCGAAGTGATATAATATCAGTCATCTGAGTAAAAAAAGGAAATACGCCCGGAAAAAATAGACAAATTCTATTAAGAAGATACGGAAATAATATGTCCGAGCGATCTTCTTTTTATTTCGTTTTCAATTAATTCGATAAAGTCACGGTTTAAATTCATTTCGGTGGCTTTGAAATAAGATTCTATTAATAATTCATCAGACAGTTTTCTCATGCTAGGAACCCAATTAATGGGAGAGACACCTCCTTAAAAGTTGGAATCATTCATGATTTTAACGCATACATTGATAAGTTGCGTTCATCTGTGGCTAAAGTTATCTTTAATCTACCATGAATTGCATATAAGAACAATCGTTCTGTTATCCACACCAAAAAGTGGATAACTTGTGAGTATCGTGTTTATAATTTGTCTAAAGAGTGATGTAATAAGAGTGGATAGTGTGTGTAATTTTATCCACAACTGGTGAAGAAACCCAATTTTTGTCGAAATTTTTTTGCTCAGTTTTTCTTCAGGCGCAAGTTCGATTGTTTTCGACAATCATGTTGAGAGAAAGAAAAGGGAAGGGTGCGGGTTTTGTTAAAAAAGTTTTTTCTACCTGACGAGTTTGTAAAAAATATTTTTCATATTACACCTGAGAAATTAAAGGAACGAAATGTAAAAGGAATTATTACCGACCTGGATAATACGCTGGTTGAGTGGGACAGACCGAACGCGACGCCGCGTTTGATCGAGTGGTTTGAAGAAATGAAGGAGCACGGCATTAAAGTGACGATTGTCTCTAATAATAATGAGAGAAGAGTGAAACTTTTCTCAGAACCGCTTGGAATCCCATTCATCTATAAAGCAAGAAAACCGATGGGCAAAGCCTTTAACAGAGCGGTGGCCAATATGGAGCTGAAAAAAGAGGACTGCGTTGTCATCGGAGACCAGCTGCTGACCGACGTACTCGGAGGAAACCGAAACGGCTATCATACAATTTTGGTCGTGCCTGTGGCTTCTTCTGACGGATTCATTACGCGATTTAACCGCCAGGTCGAACGCAGAATACTGAGTGCTCTCAAACGAAAAGGGCACATTCAGTGGGAGGAGTAAGAAATGGAAAAGGTTGTTTGTATCGGCTGCGGAGTTACAATCCAAACCGAGGACAAAACAGGTCTGGGCTACGCGCCGCCTGCATCGCTTACGAAAGAAAATGTGATTTGCCAGCGCTGCTTCAGACTGAAAAACTATAATGAAATACAAGATGTTTCCTTAACGGATGATGATTTCTTAAACATTCTTCACGGTATTGGGGAAACGGATTCTCTCGTTGTTAAAATTGTTGATATTTTTGATTTTAACGGCAGCTGGATCAATGGGCTGCAACGCTTAGTGGGAGGAAACCCTATCTTATTGGTTGGCAATAAAGCGGATATCTTGCCTAAGTCTTTGAAAAGAGAGCGTCTGATCCAGTGGATGAAGCGTGAAGCGAAAGAGCTTGGCTTAAAACCGGTTGACGTGTTTTTGGTTAGTGCGGGACGCGGCCAAGGGATTAGAGAAGTAATTGATGCAATTGAGCATTATCGCAACGGCAAAGACGTCTATGTTGTCGGATGCACCAATGTAGGGAAGTCAACCTTTATTAACCGGGTTATTAAAGAAGTGTCAGGTGAAGAAGATATTATAACGACATCCCAATTTCCTGGCACAACCCTTGATGCGATTGAAATTCCGCTGGACGACGGCTCAGCGCTTTATGACACACCGGGAATTATCAACCACCATCAAATGGCGCATTATGTCAATAAAAAGGACCTGAAGATACTATCTCCTAAAAAGGAGCTGAAACCTCGCACATTCCAGCTTAACGATAAGCAAACACTGTATTTCGGCGGACTTGCAAGGTTTGATTATGTGTCAGGAGAAAGGTCTCCTTTTATTTGCTATATGCCGAATGAGCTGATGATTCATAGAACAAAACTGGAAAATGCAGATGCGCTTTATGAAAAGCATGCAGGGGAATTGCTCACACCTCCAGGAAAAGATGAAATGGATGAGTTTCCGGAATTGGTCGCCCATACGTTTACGATAAAAGACACAAAGACAGATATCGTTTTCTCAGGGCTAGGCTGGGTTACAGTGCATGACGCCGATAAAAAAGTAACTGCTTATGCGCCAAAAGGCGTTCACGTATTTGTTCGGCGCTCATTAATTTAATGAAAAGGGGAGAGGAGTATGAAAAAGCTGTACGGGGTTATCGGAAATCCGATTGGCCATTCCATGTCACCTGATATTCATAACGCATCATTGAAAGATCTCAGTCTAGACGGACATTACCATGCCTTCAAAGTAGAAGCGGATGATCTGGAAGATGCGGTAAAAGGAATAAAAGCACTTGGCGTACAAGGAATCAATGTGACTGTTCCTCATAAGGTTTCCATTATGGATTACCTGGATCATATTGATGATAGTGCAAAAGTGATCGGTGCCGTAAATACGGTCAGAAGAGAGGGAGACAAGCTTGTTGGATACAATACCGACGGGGAAGGCTTTGTGAAGTCATTAATGAAGGTATTGGACAAGCCCATCTCTGAACTGTCATTCTTAATGATCGGCGCGGGCGGAGCGGCAAGAGCCATTTTCACAACAATTGCCCGCAATGTTCCGAAAAAGTTTGACATTTGCAACCGGACGTTGGAAAAAGCAAAGCAGCTTACAGAATCCACTCCCTCGTTTCACAATAAAGAAGTGTTAAGCATAAAAGAAGCAGAAGCAAGGCTTGAGCAGTATGATGTTATTATCCATACAACGTCTGTGGGCATGTATCCGAACGTGAACGATGTGCCGATTTCATTACAGCGTGCCGCAAGCAGTGCCGTCGTATGTGATATCGTGTATAATCCAATTCAGACGGCTCTTTTAAAAGAAGCAAACCAAAAAGGCCTGAAAACACTCGATGGAGTGGGCATGTTTCTTGAACAAGCAGCATTGTCTTTCCAACTGTGGACTGGACAAGAGCCTGATATTGAAAAAATGAGATCAATTGTCATAGGAAAATTAGGAGGAACAGAATGTTAACAGGTAAACAAAAACGTTTTTTGCGCTCAAAAGCGCATCATTTAACGCCGATTTTTCAAGTAGGTAAAGGCGGAGTAAACGACAACATGATTAAGCAAATTGCTGAGGCGCTTGAAGCGAGAGAGCTGATTAAAGTCAGTGTTCTTCAGAATTGCGAAGAGGATAAAAACGATGTAGCGGAAGCCCTAGTAAAAGGAAGCCGCTCTCAATTGGTGCAGACAATCGGCAATACGATTGTGTTATATAAGGAATCAAAGGAAAATAAACAAATCGAGCTTCCTTAAAGGTGGTTGAAATGAAGAAAATCGGAATTTTCGGAGGCACGTTTGATCCTCCGCATAACGGTCACCTCTTAATGGCCAATGAGGTGCTGTATCAAGCGGGGCTTGATGAAATTTGGTTTATGCCCAATCAAATTCCGCCGCATAAACAGGACGAAAACTATACGGACAGCTTTCATCGCGTGGAAATGCTGAAGCTTGCGATTCAGTCTAATCCGTCCTTTAAGCTGGAACTCGCTGAAATGGAAAGAGAAGGGCCTTCATATACCTTTGATACCGTTTCTTTACTGAAGCAGCGTTATCCGAATGATCAGTTGTTTTTTATTATCGGTGCCGATATGATTGAATATTTGCCGAAATGGTATAAGCTGGACGAGCTGCTGAACCTCATTCAATTTATTGGAGTAAAGCGCCCCGGTTTTCATGTTGAAACCCCTTATCCGCTTCTCTTTGCAGACGTTCCGGAATTTGAGGTATCATCAACTATGATAAGGGAACGGTTTAAAAGCAAGAAGCCCACTGACTACTTAATCCCTGACAAAGTGAAGAAGTATGTAGAGGAGAATGGTTTATATGAATCGTGAGGAGGCACTTGCATGCGTTAAGCAGCAATTGACCGAACACCGATATACCCACACGATTGGCGTGATGAACACGGCGATCGAACTTGCGGAGCGTTTTGGAGCCGATCCTAAAAAAGCGGAAACAGCAGCTATCTTTCATGATTACGCCAAATTCCGCCCGAAAGAAGAAATGAAACAAATTATTGCGCGAGAAAAAATGCCTTCACATTTATTGGATCATAATCCGGAGCTATGGCACGCTCCGGTCGGCGCTTATTTGGTCCAAAGAGAAGCGGGAGTTCAAGATGAAGACATTCTTGACGCCATCAGGTATCATACCTCTGGGCGGCCTGGCATGACACTTTTAGAAAAAGTCATTTACGTTGCCGATTACATTGAGCCCAACCGGGCATTTCCCGGTGTCGATGAGGTACGTAAACTTGCTGAGACAGATTTAAATCAAGCGCTGATTCAATCCATCAAAAATACAATGATGTTTCTTATGAAAAAAAATCAACCGGTTTTTCCAGACACATTTTCAACGTATAACTGGCTTGTGTCTGGCAACTGAACAGGAGGAATTTGTGAATGAACCAAAAGTCCATTTTAAAGATCGCAGCTGCGGCTTGCGATGATAAACGGGCAGAGGATATTTTAGCACTGGATATGGAAGGCATTTCTCTGGTTGCTGATTATTTTCTGATCTGCCACGGGAATTCAGATAAACAGGTGCAAGCGATTGCCCGTGAAATCAAAGATCAAGCTGAAGAAAACGGCATTCAAGTCAAAAAGATGGAAGGCTTCGATGAAGCAAGATGGGTGCTCGTTGATCTTGGTGATGTGATTGTCCATGTCTTCCACAAGGACGAAAGAAGCTACTACAACCTTGAAAAGCTGTGGGGGGACGCTCCGCTCGCAGATCTTGAGCTTGGATTGAACCAATGATTTACCAAGGCTTTGCAAGCGTGTATGACGAGTTAATGTCACACGCACCTTACGATCAATGGACAAAGTGGATTGAAACATCTCTCCCGGAAAAAGGCCGTATCCTCGATCTTGCATGCGGCACGGGAGAAATCTCAATCCGGCTTGCCGACAAAGGCTTCGAGGTCACGGGGATCGACCTCAGTGAGGAAATGCTTTCCTACGCCCAGCAAAAGGTCTCTAGTAACCAGCCTATTCTTTTTCTTCAGCAGGATATGAGAGAGATTACCGGCTTTGATGGCCAGTTTGACGCTGTTGCGATATGCTGTGACTCATTAAATTATTTAAAATCGAAAAATGATGTGATCGAAACCTTTAAAAGTGTATTTCGAGTGCTGAAGCCTGGAGGCATTTTGCTGTTTGATGTTCACTCATCTTATAAAATGGCCGAAGTCTTTCCAGATAGCACATTTGCTGACCAAGATGAAGATATCAGCTATATTTGGCAGAGCTTTGCCGGGAGTGAAGAGCTTTCTGTCATTCATGACATGTCGTTTTTTGTGTGGAACGGTGAAGCGTATGACCGCTTTGATGAGACGCACGAGCAAAGAACGTTCCCAGTGGATGAATACCAAGAAATGCTGAATAGCTGCGGTTTTCAGCTTCATCGCGTGACAGCTGATTTTACGGATTCAGAGCCATCAGCACAATCAGAACGCCTATTTTTCAAGGCGCAGAAATTAAAAACCATCGTTTCCTAAGACGATGGTTTTTTAAAATGTTTTTTTATGTTTTTGCAGTACAGACAAACGTATGACATACTCGTCTACACATCAAACTGCTTCTTCACTGCGGATATATCCTCTTCGTACTTCAAATGAGTATTTTGAAACACCCGGTGAAACATATCCTGCACACCGCTTTCCAGTGCTTTAATGCCTTCTCCTGTCACACCGCCTTTAACGCAAACCTTTTCCTGTAATGCAGGCAGGGTATACAATTCGGTTTCTAACAGTTTCCCCATTCCGACAAGCATTTCCTTACACATCAGAATGGCGTCCTGTTTGGACACTGACGTTTCCGAAACAGCTGCATCTATAAACCGCTGAATCAGATAGCTCATAAAAGCGGGACCGCAGCTTACAATATCTGATGCCACCCTCGTGATGTCACTTTCAATTTGCAGCGGATGAGAGATATGCTTCATCAGCTCATTGATTTTCGTTTCTGCAGATTCTCCGCAGCTTGTGCCAAAAGTGACGAGAGAAACGCCTGCCAGCGCCCGGTTCGTAATACTTGGGATCACTCGCGCCACTTGACATGGCACATACTGTTCGAGCTGTTCGGTTTGAACTGGGCTTGTTATTGAAATGAGAATATGATCCTTTCTTAAATAAGGTAACGCTCTTGCAAGTAAAGGATATATATCAAGCGGCTTAACACAAATAAAAATCATTTCGTTCTCAGAAACAAGCTTTTCCAGACTTTCTGTTACGTTTATGCTGTTGTAGCGGTTTTTTATGTGCAACGCTTTTTCAATTGTGCGGTTTGTGATTGTCATGTTTGAGGGATCGGCTGCTCTTGATTCAATAAATGATTCTATAAGGATCGTACCCATATTTCCTGTGCCGATAAAGCCTATCTTCAATGGTTTCCCCTCCTTTTAGCTATTATCCTCTAAACCATATGTGTTATTAAAATAAAATATGACGAAAGCGGGGAACATGCACGATGAATTGGTTGAATCAGCATAAGAAAGCAATTATGTTAGTGGCCTCTGCCGCTGTTTTCATAGCGATTATTTTCTTCCTGGCCAGCGGGAGCGGGAAAAACAAAGAGCAGATAAAGCAGACTGTATTAGCTGAGACAGATTATACGGAGGTAAAGCAGGAAGCGGTCAAAGATGAGTCAAACGAAACGATTGTGATTGACATCAAAGGAGCTGTTAAGCACCCTGGTGTTTATGAAATGCAAACAGGGGACAGAGTATCTCAGGCAATTGAGAAAGCCGGCGGGACCAGTGAACAAGCAGACGACATGCAAGTGAATTTGGCGGAGCTGCTGCAGGACGGGGTAGTGGTGTATATTCCGAAAAAGGGAGAGGAGTCACCAGTGTCGCAAGGAACCGGAGGCGCAGTCAAAACCAATGGAGAGAAGGGATCACTTGTAAATATCAATACAGCAACCTTAGAGGAGTTACAAGGCATCTCAGGGGTGGGGCCATCCAAAGCTGAAGCTATTATTGCATACAGGGAAGAAAATGGGCGGTTCAAGACAATTGAAGATATCACGGAGGTTTCAGGAATCGGTGAAAAGTCGTTTGAGAAAATAAAGTCTTCCATTACAGTAAAGTGATTTGACGGTCATGCATATTGATAGGTAAACTATAGGTCAGGCAACACAACATTTGGAGGGAACAACGTGGAAAGAATTTCATGGAATCAATACTTTATGGCTCAAAGCCATTTACTGGCGCTGCGCAGCACCTGCCCGAGATTGTCTGTCGGCGCTACTATAGTCAGAGACAAACGCATGATTGCAGGAGGCTATAACGGGTCAATCGCGGGCGGCGTGCATTGTGCAGACGAAGGATGCCTGATGATAGATGATCATTGCGCAAGAACGATTCATGCGGAAATGAATGCAATTCTTCAATGCTCTAAGTTTGGAGTGCCGACAGATGGAGCGGAGATTTATGTGACGCATTATCCATGCATTCAATGCTGTAAATCTATCATTCAAGCTGGTATCAAAACGGTTTATTATGCTGAGGATTACAAAACAAATCCGCATGCACAGGAATTATTTGAACAGGCGGGTGTAACTGTTGAACAGGTTGAACTCGATGAAATGATTGTTGATCTGAAAAACAGAGAAAAGCTTTCATTTGTAGCAGGTCTATTAGAGAAACTAGCGGATGCCGGTCTAGCAGAGGAAGATTTGAAAAAGATACATGAACAGGCTAATACACTTTTCACGAGCTACGTGTGATTCATGCGTAATTCGCGTTTGTTATTGCCTTTGGCGGCAGCTTCGGCAACTGCTGGAATTACTGCCGCCGCTTATTTCTCCGCTGTTTTTCTCTTCTTCCTCTTTCTCCTTATCGTTTTAATCAAAACGAGACATGCTTTTCTCATTTTAGTTTGTTTCTTCTCATTTATATTGTTTTTTTTACTGTATACAGTCACAGACTCCCTGAATGTTTCTTTATATCAGCGGGGCACCTATCAATTCAAGGCAGTGATTGACAGCATTCCTAAAATTGATGGTGACCGTATGTCTATGGTAGTTAAGACACCTGATAGTGAAAAATGGGCCGCATCATATCGCATTCAGTCTGCTGATGAAAAAGATCGGCTTTCACACATAGAACCAGGAACGGCATGTGAATTAACAGGTTCATTAGAAGAACCGAAACATTCAACTGTGCCGGGTACATTTGATTATAACGAATATCTTTACCGGCAGCATATTCACTGGAACTACTCTGTCACATCGATCCAGAATTGCGGCGAACCTGCAAATTTTAGGTATAAGCTGCTCAGTTTGAGAAAATACATAATATCATTCACAAACGCCCTGCTGCCCCCTAATACGGCAGGGACCGTACAAGCACTTACAGTCGGTGACAGATTTTATGTGGAGGACGAAGTGCTTCACGCGTATCAAAAGCTTGGTGTCGTCCATCTCTTGGCGATTTCAGGACTTCACATTGGCATTTTGACAGCCGGCTTGTTTTATATCATGATCCGTATTGGTATAACAAGAGAAAAGGCGTCAATCATGTTGCTGTTATTTCTGCCGCTCTATGTGGTGTTGACAGGCGCTGCTCCTTCAGTGCTTCGCGCCGCTCTGATGTCGGGGATTTACTTAGCTGGAAGTCTCGTGAAATGGCGTGTGCATTCAGCCGGTGCTGTCTGCCTTTCATATATCGTTCTCTTGCTCTTCAATCCTTACTATCTCTTCGAGGCCGGTTTTCAGCTGTCGTTCGCCGTCAGTTTTTCTTTAATCCTTTCCTCTCTTATTTTTCAGCAAGTCAAAACCTTCCTAGGTCAGCTGGCAATGGTATCGATGATTGCTCAGTTGGGCTCACTTCCTGTTCTCCTATATCATTTCCAGCAGTTTTCTATAATCAGCATACCGATGAACATGTTGCTGGTTCCTTTTTATACATTCTGTGTTTTGCCGGGAGCTGTAGCAGGTGTTTTTCTATTAAGCCTTTCCGTTTCTGCCGGTCGATTGGTTTTCAGCTGGTTTGATTTCTTGATGGGCTGGACCAACAAGCTCATCACAAAAATTGCAGAGATTGATGTATTCACGATCATCATTGCACGCCCCGCACCCGCTCTGCTCTTTTTGTTCACGGTCACGATTATCCTATTGCTTATGGCGATTGAAAAACACTCCTTTTCACAGCTGATGGTAACTGGCGGCATGTGTTTCGCTGTGCTCAGTCTTCTCATTGTTTATCCTCGTCTTAGTTCTGAAGGAGAGGTCGATATGATTGATATTGGGCAGGGTGATAGCATGTATGTAGGTGCTCCGCATCAGCGAGGCCATGTCTTAGGGAAAAACAGCACCCGTTTTCACTGGGAGAAAAGGTGCTGATTCCGTTTTTAACTGCTAAGGGAATTAAACAGCTTGATGCTTTAATTCTGACGCACGCTGACCAAGATCATATTGGAGAGGCGGAGACTCTGCTAAAGCATCATAAAGTGAAGCGCCTTGTGATTCCGAAAGGGTTCGTTTCTGAACCTAAAGACGAAAAAGTGCTGCAGGCTGCCAAAGAGGAGGGAGTGCCAATTGAAGAGGTGAAGCGAGGCGATGTATTGCAAATAAAGGACCTGAAGTTCCATGTACTGTCACCGGAAACACCTGATCCGGCTAGCAAAAATAATTCTTCTCTCGTTCTGTGGATGAAAACGGGCGGTATGAGCTGGATATTGACGGGGGATCTGGAGAAAGAAGGAGAACAGGAGGTAATGAATGTGTTTCAAAACATAAAAGCGGATGTATTAAAGGTGGGTCACCATGGAAGCAAAGGCTCTACTGGTGAAGAATTCATTAAACAGCTTCAGCCGAAAACGGCCATTATCTCGGCGGGGGCAAACAATCGATACCATCATCCCCATGAAGAAGTTCTGCAAATATTACAGAGACATTCCATCCGTGTGCTCCGCACCGATCAAAACGGAACAATCCAATATAGATATAAAAACAGAGTTGGAACCTTTTCTGTCTATTCTCCATATGATACATCAGATATAACAGAGACGAACTAAAAAAAGACTGCTGAGAAATCAGCAGCCCGGGCAGTCGCTGTTATGAACCAACCAGGTGAATAACCGTTGCCATGACAAACAAGAAGGCGAAAAATCCGAAGGACACAACAAAACCAACAGCTGAATCTACAGCATCATTTCGTTTGCTTTGAACGTTTTTTTCAAAATCATTCAACTTTATCCCTCCTGACTGATTTAAGTATAATGGAATCGTTTTGAAAAATCTAGAAGCGAAGGTAACGTTTACTGTTCTGGTGATTATCGCCTTTTTAAAAGCTGTCCCGGGGGCTTGCGAACAGGCGTTTAATATAAATGGGGAAGCAGCAGTCAGGCTTCCTCTTTACTATTTTGCAAACTCAATTTAGGATAGAAGGGGATGATGAAAGAGAGGAAGTCGTACAATAATGGTATTTGATGTGTGGAAAAGCCTGAAAAAGGGAGATGTTCATCCGGTTTATTGTTTATACGGAAAAGAGACGTATCTGCTGCAAGAGACCGTCAGCAGGATCAGACAGACGGTCATTGATCAGGAGACAAAGGATTTTAACCTATCCGTTTTTGATCTGGAAGAGAACCCGCTGGATCAAGCAATTGCAGATGCTGAAACGTTCCCGTTTATGGGGGAGCGGCGTCTTGTTATTGTGAAAAATCCATATTTTTTAACAGGTGAAAAGAAAAAAGAAAAAATTGAGCACAACGTCAGTGCGCTTGAAACATATATACAATCGCCTGCGCCTTATACGGTCTTTGTCCTGCTTGCCCCGTATGAAAAGCTGGATGAGCGGAAAAAACTAACGAAAGCATTAAAGAAGCACGCGTTTATGATGGAGGCGAAGGAATTAAACGCAAAGGAGACGACAGATTTTACTGTCAACCTTGCAAAGACCGAGCAGAAAACAATCGGCATTGAAGCGGCGGAGCATTTGGTTCTGCTTGTGAATGGACATCTGTCATCGATTTTTCAGGAGATTCAAAAGCTCTGCACGTTTATTGGAGATCGTGAAGAAATTACCTTAGATGATGTAAAAATGCTTGTTGCGAGAAGCCTTGAACAAAATATTTTTGAGCTGATTAATAAAATCGTCAACAGGAAACGAACGGAGAGTCTGCAAATTTTTTATGATTTGCTCAAACAAAATGAAGAACCAATTAAAATCATGGCGCTTATTTCAAACCAGTTCCGGCTGATTCTGCAAACAAAATACTTTGCGGAACAAGGGTACGGACAAAAGCAAATCGCTTCTAATTTAAAAGTTCACCCATTTCGAGTAAAACTGGCGATGGATCAAGCAAGGCTTTTTTCAGAGGCGGAGCTGCGGTCAATTATTGAACAGCTTGCCGTGATGGACTATGAGATGAAAACCGGGAAAAAGGACAAGCAACTCCTGCTCGAACTGTTCCTTTTACAGCTGTTAAAAAGAAATGAAAAAAACGATCCCCATTATTGAGGATCGTTTTTATATTATGCAGAAAGTCCGTTCACTTTTTTCGCTAGTCTTGATTTGTATCGAGCTGCGGTATTTTTGTGTACAAGACCTGTTTTCACTGCTTTATCAATACGTTTAGCTGCTTCAGTAAGAGCAGTTTTCGCTTTGTCAGCTTCGTTGTTGGCAACAGAAGCTTCAACTTGTTTGATTGCAGTACGCATAGCAGATTTGATTGTCGCGTTATGAACGCGGCGTTCGTTGTTTGTTTTTGTACGTTTAATCGCTGATTTAATGTTTGGCATGTGTTTCACCTCCTAAGATACAACCTGTAGCACAGTGTCTTAAGGTTAAATCTTCTTCACAATAGAACAAATTGTATTCTATCAAACACATCTTTAGATTGCAATATAAATGTAAAGTATTTTTCTTTGAAGGGTCTCTTTTTAGCATGATTCATTCAGCAAATGGCAACAATATAGGTACTTAATGTGAAGGAGGCCCCCTGATGAAAAAGAGTGAGCTGGATGTTAATCAGTATTTGATACGTACCGATTTAGCAGTTGAAACGAAGGAAGCGATGGCCAATCAGCAGGCTGTGCCGACAAAAGAAATTAAAGGTTTTATTGAAAAAGAACGAGATCGCGGAGGCATTAAAATCCGCACTGTTGATATTACAAAGGAAGGCGCGGAGCTCTCGGGAAAAAAAGAAGGGCGCTATTTAACGCTTGAGGCGCAAGGAATCAGAGAAAATGATTCGGAAATGCAGGAAAAGGTCTCTGCTGTCTTTGCGGAGGAATTCTCGGCTTTTCTAGAAAGCCTTGATATCTCAAAAGATGCGAGCTGTTTAATCGTCGGGCTCGGCAATTGGAACGTAACACCTGACGCACTGGGACCGATGGCTGTAGAAAATCTATTGGTAACAAGACACTTGTTTAAGCTTCAGCCGGAAAATGTGCAGGAAGGCTACAGGCCTGTCAGTGCGTTTGCACCTGGTGTGATGGGGATTACGGGAATCGAAACAAGCGACATTATTAAAGGGGTGATTGAGCAATCGAAGCCTGATTTTGTCATTGCTATTGATGCATTGGCGGCGCGGGCGGTGGAAAGGGTCAACACTACCATTCAAATATCGGATACAGGCATTCATCCGGGATCAGGGGTGGGGAATAAACGAAAAGATTTAAGCAAAGACACGCTTGGCGTACCGGTGATTGCCATCGGAGTTCCCACGGTCGTGGATGCTGTGACGATTGCCAGCGATACAGTGGACTACATATTAAAACATTTTGGCAGAGAAATGAAGGATAACAGGCCGTCAAGATCGCTTGTTCCGGCCGGCATGACGTTTGGGAAAAAGAAAGTGCTCACTGAAGGGGATCTTCCCGATCAAAAGCAGCGTCAATCGTTCCTTGGCATTGTCGGAACCCTTCAAGAAGATGAAAAACGACAGCTCATTCACGAGGTGCTTTCGCCTTTAGGCCACAACTTAATGGTTACGCCAAAGGAAGTGGATTCTTTTATCGACGATATGGCAAATGTGCTGGCAAATGGGTTAAACACAGCGCTTCACGAAAAAGTGTCACAAGAAAACAAAGGCTCCTACAATCACTAAAAAGTTCTACTTCCTCTAGCTTGTTCATAGAGTAATTACTAGACAAGCGCTGGAGGGATTCAATGAGAAATAAACGCAGAAACAGACAAATTGTTGTTGCGGTAAATGGCGGGAAAGCGGTAAAAGCCATCTTTCTATTTATCGTAAGCCTAATCGTGATTTTTGTTCTATCCGGTGTGCTGACGTCTCTCCGGCCGGAACTCAGGCCTTCGTCTGACTCTTTTTATGGGATTGCTGAAGAATTGCCGGGTGACGTGTTTGCACACTTGCTGCGGATGGAAAACCATTATTTCGCTTCTGATCTTTCTCAAACCGATAGCTCATTTCATCTTTCGCGTCTTTCTTTGAAGCTGGCGACAAGTATTAATCTCGAAGATCCGCGGAGCTTTCTCGGCCGGGAGCTTCCGGGGTTTGCGCAATTTGATACCGAGATTCTGTTGGCTGGACAAGGCACGGACTATACGAATATGCCGGCGGAATCTCCGCCGCCATCTAAGGTGATGGAGGAAGAAAGAGAAGCGAATTTGGCGGAAATTAAAAAACAGCAAACACAATCAGACAATGCGCAAAAAGATCCGCCGAAACAAACAACTGGTGACAAAAAGGTTGTCTTTATCTATCACACGCATAATACGGAATCATATCTCCCGCTATTAAAAGGCGAGACCGATCCTGATATGGCGCGCCATTCTAAAGCCAACGTCACGCTCGTAGGAGATATGTTCGGAAAAGCGCTAGAATCCCAAGGCATCGGTTCCACAGTAAACAAAACCGATATACAGGCAAAGCTGAGCAAAAAAGGTTTAAACTATGCCAGATCCTATGATGAATCAAGACCGGTCGTCAAAGATGCGCTCGCCTCAAACAAAAATCTGCAATATATCATTGATATCCATAGAGATTCAAGGCGCAAAAAAGATACGACGGCAACGATTAGAGGGAAAAGTTATGCCCGCGTAGCCTTTGTCGTCGGCAAAAAAAGCAAAAACTTTGAAGAAAACTATAAAATTGCGAGCGAGCTTCATAAGCTGATGGAGAAAAAATACCCCGGACTCAGTACAGGTGTCTTTTCAAAAGGCTCGCCAGGCGATAATGGTGTATACAATCAGGATTTAACCGACAGAGCGCTTTTGCTCGAATTTGGCGGAGTAGATAATAATCTTGAAGAGCTGCAGCATGCGGCTGACGCAGCCGCGGACGTATTCAGCGAAATGTACTGGGATGCTGAAAAGGTCAACGCGGAGAGCGGAGAGACGAAAAAACAATAAGAAATAGGTGGTTGATTTGATTGCTTACTTTGGCAAATGCTTGCTGCTTGTCACGATCATGTTTTTAGGCGTTCTGTTCGGCATGCAGCAGGCGAATAACGGGATGCTCAGTATGAAGGGTTATCATGACCCGTCACTTAAGGGGGCGTTTACGCTCACCGACGGAAAAAATAATGAAAAAGAAGCGTCGATCTTAGGAGAAACAGTCACAGCGAAAGATTTAGAAGAAAAACAAAAACAGCTGGAACAGGTGGAAACGTTCAATTTGTTTTCTAAAGCCGGAAAAGCGCTTTCTGATACCGTAACCAACACTGCCCAGTCAATGTATGAATGGATACGCGATATGAATCAATAGGTGCGTGAAAGAGAAAAGCAGCCCAGGTATGACAGGGAACTTTTCTCTTTCTTGTTTTACATTGAATCTTTACAATCCTATTGATATAATCTAAGCTAGTGTATTTTGCGTTTAATAGTAGGAGTGATAGATTGTGACAGATAAAGAAAAGCGTTTAGAGAGGCAGTCGAGAATACGGAACTTCTCTATCATTGCCCATATTGACCACGGAAAATCGACCTTAGCGGATCGCATTTTAGAAAAAACGTCGGCAATCACTCAACGAGAAATGAAAGAACAATTGCTCGATTCTATGGATCTTGAACGTGAACGGGGCATAACGATTAAGTTAAACTCTGTTCAGCTTAAATACAAAGCAAAAGATGGAGAGGAATACATTTTTCACTTGATTGATACGCCGGGACACGTCGACTTCACGTACGAAGTATCCCGAAGCCTAGCTGCCTGCGAAGGAGCGATTCTTGTCGTGGATGCAGCACAGGGAATCGAAGCGCAGACGCTCGCCAATGTCTACTTAGCGCTTGACAACGATCTTGAAATACTTCCAGTCATCAATAAAATCGATCTGCCGAGCGCCGAGCCGGAACGCGTGCGCCAAGAGGTAGAGGATGTTATTGGACTTGACGCATCAGAAGCCGTGCTTGCTTCAGCAAAAGCCGGTATCGGGATTGAGGAGATTTTAGAACAGATCGTAGAAAAGGTGCCCGCTCCGACCGGAGATCCGGAGGCGCCGCTCAAAGCCCTGATCTTCGACTCACTTTATGACGCTTACCGCGGTGTCGTGGCGTATATCAGAGTTGTTGAAGGAACGGTAAAGCCGGGGCAAAAAATCAAAATGATGGCAACCGGCAAAGAGTTTGAAGTGACAGAAGTCGGTGTGTTCACGCCGAAAGCAACTCCGACAGATGAACTGACCGTCGGCGATGTAGGCTTTTTAACTGCTGCGATCAAAAATGTCGGTGACACACGCGTCGGTGACACGATAACAAGCGCGGCTGATCAGGCTGCCGAAGCATTGCCTGGATATCGTAAGCTGAACCCGATGGTGTATTGCGGTTTATATCCAATCGATACGGCCAAATACAACGATTTAAGGGAAGCTCTTGAAAAGCTTGAGCTGAATGACTCATCGCTTCAATATGAAGCAGAAACATCCCAAGCGCTCGGATTCGGTTTCCGCTGCGGATTTTTAGGTATGCTTCACATGGAAATCATTCAGGAGCGGATTGAGCGTGAGTTTAAAATCGACCTCATCACAACAGCACCTAGTGTTATATATGATGTGTATATGACAGACGGGGAAAAAGTGGTGGTTGATAATCCGTCAAATATGCCTGATCCTCAAAAGATTGAACGGATAGAAGAGCCTTATGTAAAAGCGACAATGATGGTGCCGAACGATTATGTCGGTGCAGTGATGGAGCTTTGCCAAGGGAAACGCGGCAATTTTATCGACATGCAATATTTAGACGCTAATCGCGTCAGCATTGTTTATGACATGCCATTAGCGGAAATCGTCTATGAGTTTTTTGATCAGCTGAAATCAAGCACAAAAGGCTACGCGTCATTTGATTACGAACTGATTGGCTACAAACCGTCTAAACTTGTCAAGATGGACATTATGCTGAACGGAGAAAAAATCGACGCCCTTTCATTTATCGTGCATCGCGATTACGCGTACGAACGCGGAAAAGTAATTGTAGAAAAATTGAAAGAGCTCATTCCGCGCCAGCACTTTGAAGTACCGATTCAAGCGGCGATCGGCCAGAAAATTGTGGCCCGCTCGACCATTAAAGCGATGCGTAAAAACGTATTGGCTAAATGTTACGGCGGAGACATCTCGCGGAAACGGAAGCTTCTTGAAAAACAAAAAGAAGGAAAACGCCGAATGAAGCAGGTCGGCTCTGTTGAAGTGCCGCAAGAAGCATTTATGGCAGTCCTGAAAATGGACGACAGTCAGAAAAAATAATAGAAGCCGCCGCAGTCCTGTACTGCGGCTTCTTTCTGTAAAGAAGGTGAATACATTGAAATCAGCTTATATCCATATTCCATTTTGTGAGCATATTTGCCACTACTGTGATTTCAATAAATATTTTATTCAAAGCCAGCCTGTTGACGAGTATTTAAACGCGCTCGAACAGGAAATGATAAATACTATAGGAAAAACAGGGGAGCCTGACCTCAAAACGATCTTTATCGGAGGAGGCACGCCGACCTCTCTCTCTGAGGAACAGCTCAAAAAGCTGATGGACATGATCATACGAGTGCTGAAGCCCTCAAGCGCCTTATCGGAATTTGCGGTTGAAGCGAATCCGGACGACTTGTCCGCAGAGAAATTAAACATTTTAAAAGAATCCGGTGTAAATCGCCTCAGCTTTGGTGTCCAAACGTTCGAAGACGATCTGTTAGAAAAAATCGGCCGGGTGCACAAACAAAAAGATGTGTTTGCATCTTTTGAAAGGGCGCGGGAAATCGGTTTTGACAATATCAGTCTTGATTTAATGTTCGGGCTCCCGGGACAAACCCTTAAGCATCTGGATCATTCTTTAAATACTGCTTTAGCGCTGGATGCCGAGCATTATTCTGTATACTCCCTCATTGTAGAGCCGAAAACGGTATTTTATAATTTGATGCAAAAAGGGCGGCTTCATCTTCCGCCGCAGGAGCAGGAAGCCGAAATGTATGAAATGGTGATGAGGCGCATGGAAGCTCACGGTATTCATCAATATGAAATCAGCAACTTTGCTAAGGCGGGTTTGGAATCAAAGCACAATTTGACGTATTGGAGCAACGAGGAATATTTCGGCTTCGGAGCAGGGGCCCATGGATATATCAGAGGCTCACGGACAGTCAACGTAGGACCTGTCAAACATTACATTGACCTGATAGCCGAAAAAGGATTTCCGTACAGAGATACACATGAAGTGACAACAGAAGAACAAATTGAAGAAGAAATGTTTTTAGGCTTGAGAAAAACAGCCGGTGTCGGCAAAAAACGATTTGCAGATAAATATGGTCGTTCACTGGATGAACTTTTTCCACATGTATTAAAAGACCTCACTGAAAAAGGGCTGATTCACAATTCGGAGTCTGCTGTTTGTTTGACACATCAGGGGAAATTATTAGGCAATGAAGTTTTTGCCGCTTTTTTAGGTGAGTTATAATTGACATTTTTCTTGTGGTTTGATACTTTTGTTATAGAATTAGCACTCGCTTATCGAGAGTGCTAACAGAGGTGATGATGATGTTAACAAATCGTCAGCTGCTGATCCTTCAGGTCATAATCAACGATTTTATTAAATCGGCACAGCCGGTAGGATCAAGAACTCTTTCGAAAAAAGATGAAATCACATTTAGCTCTGCAACAATTAGAAACGAGATGGCTGACTTGGAAGAACTGGGCTTCATTGAAAAAACCCATTCATCCTCAGGACGTGTTCCGTCAGAAAAAGGGTACCGGTATTATGTTGACCATTTGCTTTCACCCGTCAAACTGACAAAGAGCGACCTGGACCAAATCCACTCGCTCTTCAAAGAGAAAATTTTCGAGCTGGAGAAGACAGTTCAAAAATCAGCGCAAATTTTGTCCGATCTGACGAACTACACATCCATCGTACTCGGGCCGAAGCTGAGTGAGAATTATCTTAAACAGATTCAAATCATACCGATTCAGCCCGATATGGCGGTAGCAATTCTCGTTACCAATACAGGGCATGTGGAAAACAAAACGATTAATTTTCCAGCCGAAATGGATCTGTCTGATATTGAAAAACTGGTAAATATATTGAACGACCGTTTAAGCGGCGTTCCAATGGATGAACTGAATGAGCGCATATTTAAGGAAGTTGTCATGTACCTAAGACAGCACATTAAGAACTATGACAATATGCTTGACGCGCTTCGTTCAACCTTTCATTCCACGAATCACGTTGAAAAATTGTTTTTCGGCGGAAAAATCAATATGCTGAACCAGCCGGAGTTCCATGATATCACCAGAGTTCGGTCGCTGCTTTCTTTAATTGAAAAAGAACAGGATGTTTTAAAGCTCGTTCAATCCCCACACACGGGGATTTCAATTAAAATCGGGAAAGAAAACGACTATGAAGAGATGGAAAACTGCAGTCTGATTACGGCTTCTTATTCCGTTGATCATAAGCAAATCGGCTCAATTGCGATCATCGGTCCGACGCGCATGAATTATTCCAGGGTTGTCAGCCTGCTTCAGCATGTGACTTCGGACTTGTCAAAAGCATTAACAAATTTGTATGATGAATAAGGGAAATTTGGCAAATTTTATCGAAGGGCAGCACCCGCCCTTCTCCTTACACTTTGAGGGAGGTGAACACAATGTCAGAAGAAAAACAAACCGTAGAACAAAACGAAACAGAAGAGCAAGAAGTCATTGAAGAACAAGCTGCTGCTGAAGAACAGCAGGAAGAAACAAATGAAAGCGAACTTCTTCAAAATCAAATTAACGAATTGCAAGGTTTGCTTGAGGAAAAGGAAAACAAACTTTTGCGTGTTCAAGCAGACTTTGAAAACTATAAACGACGCAGCCGTTTAGAGATGGAAGCGTCCCAGAAATACCGTTCTCAAAACATCGTTAGTGAATTGCTGCCGGCTATAGACAGCTTTGAAAGAGCGCTTCAGGTCGAGGCCGACAATGAACAGACGAAAAGTTTGCTCCAGGGAATGGAGATGGTCCACCGCCAGCTCGTAGAAGCCTTGAAAAAAGAAGGCGTCGAAGCCATCGAAGCTGTAGGGCAGGAATTTGATCCGAACCTTCACCAGGCCGTTATGCAGGCTGAAGATGAAAACTATGGCTCCAACATTGTTGTTGAGGAAATGCAAAAAGGCTACAAGCTGAAGGATCGCGTCATTCGCCCTTCCATGGTCAAAGTGAATCAATAATTACATAGCAGGAGGTTATTCAAGTGAGTAAAGTTATCGGAATCGACTTAGGTACAACAAACTCATGTGTGGCAGTGCTTGAAGGCGGCGAGCCTAAAGTTATTGCTAACGCTGAAGGAAACCGCACAACGCCATCAGTTGTCGCATTCAAAAACGGCGAACGCCAAGTAGGGGAAGTGGCAAAACGCCAATCTATCACAAACCCTAACACAATCATGTCTGTTAAACGCCATATGGGTACTGATTACAAAGTAGAAATTGAAGGAAAAGATTACACTCCTCAAGAAGTGTCTGCAATCATCCTTCAACACCTTAAATCATACGCTGAAAGCTATCTTGGCGAAACAGTATCAAAAGCAGTTATCACAGTTCCTGCTTACTTTAACGATGCTGAGCGTCAAGCGACAAAAGACGCTGGTAAAATTGCAGGTCTTGAAGTAGAACGTATCATCAACGAGCCGACTGCAGCAGCGTTAGCATACGGACTTGATAAAACAGATGAAGATCAAACGATCCTAGTATACGACCTTGGCGGCGGTACATTCGACGTTTCCATCCTTGAACTTGGCGACGGTGTATTCGAAGTTCGTTCAACAGCCGGTGACAACCGTCTGGGCGGTGACGATTTTGATCAAGTGATCATCGATCACCTTGTGTCTGAATTCAAAAAAGAAAACGGCATCGACCTGTCAAAAGACAAGATGGCGCTTCAACGTTTGAAAGACGCAGCTGAAAAAGCGAAAAAAGATCTTTCCGGCGTATCTTCTACGCAAATTTCTTTACCGTTTATCACAGCTGGAGAAGCAGGGCCGCTTCACCTTGAACTTACATTAACTCGCGCTAAATTTGAAGAGCTTTCTTCTCATTTAGTAGAGCGCACAATGGGTCCTGTCCGTCAAGCGCTTCAAGATGCAGGACTTTCTGCAAACGAAATCGACAAAGTCATTCTTGTCGGCGGATCAACTCGTATTCCTGCCGTGCAAGAAGCAATCAAAAAAGAAACTGGAAAAGAAGCGCATAAAGGCGTAAACCCGGATGAAGTTGTAGCGCTTGGTGCTGCGATTCAGGGCGGCGTTATCACTGGTGACGTAAAAGACGTAGTTCTTCTTGACGTTACACCGCTTTCTCTCGGTATTGAAACAATGGGCGGCGTGTTCACAAAACTGATCGACCGCAACACAACAATTCCGACAAGCAAATCACAAGTGTTCTCAACTGCTGCTGATAACCAAACAGCTGTTGATATCCATGTTCTTCAAGGTGAGCGCCCAATGTCTGCCGACAACAAAACACTCGGCCGCTTCCAGCTTACTGATATCCCGCCAGCACCGCGCGGCGTGCCTCAAATCGAAGTTTCTTTCGATATTGACAAAAACGGTATCGTAAACGTAAGAGCAAAAGACTTAGGCACAGGAAAAGAACAAAACATCACAATCAAATCTTCTTCAGGTCTTTCTGATGATGAGATCGAACGCATGGTAAAAGAAGCGGAAGAAAATGCTGACGCTGATGCGAAGAAAAAAGAAGAAATCGAAGTCCGCAACGAAGCAGATCAGCTTGTTTTCCAAACTGAGAAAACATTAAAAGATCTTGAAGGCAAAGTGGACGAAGAACAAGTGAAAAAAGCCAACGATGCCAAAGACGCTTTGAAAGCAGCGATTGAGAAAAACGAATTTGAAGAGATCAAGGCGAAAAAAGATGAGCTTCAAGCAATCGTTCAAGAGCTTTCTATGAAGCTTTACGAAGAAGCTGCTAAAGCACAGCAAGCTCAAGGCGAAGCAAATGCTGAAGGCAAAGCTGATGACAATGTTGTCGACGCTGAGTACGAAGAAGTAAACGACGACCAAAACAAAAAATAAGTTTCTTTCTGAGTCAGCCCGCTTTTTGGCTGGCTGACAAGAACATATTTCATAATCTGATTCAATGGTTAGAAAGTCAAAGTCAGGCATCTCTTGGCTTTGACTTTTTTTCTTGCCCGGGATAAAAGGAATTGAAAAATCATAATTCAAAATGATACAATCTAATTTATGTGAGAAATTCGGGAGAGTGAAGCGAGATGAGTAAGCGTGATTACTATGAAGTGCTGGGAGTAAGTAAGAGCGCTTCAAAGGATGAAATTAAAAAAGCTTATCGAAAGCTGTCAAAAAAATATCATCCTGACATTAACAAAGAAGCCGGATCAGATGAAAAGTTTAAAGAAGTCAAAGAAGCATACGAAACGCTGTCTGACGATCAAAAGCGGTCTCATTACGATCAATTTGGCCATACTGATCCTAACCAAGGCTTCGGTGGCGGCGGTTTTGGCGGCGGCGATTTCGGCGGTTTTGGTTTCGATGATATTTTCTCAAGTATTTTCGGCGGTGGCACAAGACGAAGAGATCCAAACGCACCGCGCCAAGGTGCAGATTTGCAATATACGATGACCTTGTCGTTTGAGGATGCCGTCTTCGGTAAAGAAACAACGATTGAAATTCCGCGCGAGGAAACGTGTGATACATGTAAAGGCTCAGGTGCAAAACCTGGAACAAAACCGGAAACGTGCTCGCACTGCGGTGGGTCCGGCCAGTTAAACGTGGAGCAAAATACGCCGTTTGGAAAAGTTGTGAACAGACGGGTTTGTCACCACTGTGAAGGTACGGGAAAAATGATTAAAGACAAATGTGCGGATTGCGGCGGCAAAGGAAAAATTAAAAAACGCAAAAAAATTAACGTGACAATTCCAGCCGGTGTAGATGACGGGCAGCAGTTGCGTCTCTCAGGACAGGGTGAACCAGGCGTAAACGGGGGCCCTGCCGGGGATCTATTTGTCGTGTTCCATGTGCGAGCCCACGAATTCTTTGAGCGTGACGGAGATGATATTTACTGTGAAATGCCGTTAACGTTCGCTCAAGCCGCTCTTGGAGATGAAGTGGAAGTTCCGACGCTTCACGGGAAAGTGAAATTGAAAATTCCTGCCGGTACACAAACAGGAACAAAATTCAGATTAAGAGGCAAAGGCGTTCAAAATGTCAGAGGCTATGGTCAGGGTGACCAGCATATCGTCGTCCGTGTTGTCACACCGACAAACCTGACAGATAAACAAAAAGACATTATCCGCGAATTTGCCGAGGTCAGCGGAAACCTGCCTGACGAACAGGAAATGAGTTTCTTTGATAAGGTAAAACGCGCGTTTAAAGGCGATTAATTATTGGATGAGGAGTTGGTAGTTTTGAAATGGTCCGAATTAAGCATTCACACAACACATGAAGCGGTCGAACCTATCTCAAATATATTGCATGAAGCTGGTGCGAGTGGGGTTGTGATAGAGGACCCGCTTGATTTAATTAAAGAACGTGAGAATGTGTACGGGGAAATCTACCAGCTCGACCCCAATGATTATCCGAACGAGGGTGTCATTGTCAAAGCATATCTGCCGGTCAACAGCTTTCTTGGAGAAACGGTAGAGGGCATTAAAGAAACAATTAATAATCTGCTCCTTTATGATATTGATTTGGGCAGAAACCATATTACGATTTCCGAAGTGAATGAAGAGGAATGGGCGACTGCTTGGAAAAAGTATTACCACCCTGTGAAAATTTCTGAAAAGTTTACGATTGTACCAACGTGGGAGGAATATACGCCGGTCAATACAGATGAACTGATTATAGAAATGGACCCTGGTATGGCTTTCGGCACAGGCACACACCCGACAACCGTACTCTGCATTCAGGCGCTTGAACGCATTGTGCAAAAGGGTGATAAGGTGATTGATGTCGGTACAGGTTCCGGAATTTTAAGTATTGCGGCTGCAATGCTTGAGGCTGAATCGGTCCATGCTTATGATCTTGATCCCGTGGCTGTAGAAAGTGCACGCCTCAACCTCAAGCTGAACAAAGTGAGCGATATTGCTCAAGTAAAGCAAAACAATTTGTTAGACGGGATTGAAGGGGAACATGATGTGATTGTTGCCAACATTTTGGCTGAAGTCATTCTTCGCTTTACCTCACAAGCGTACAGCCTGTTAAAAGAAGGCGGCCATTTTATTACGTCGGGAATCATCGGGCATAAAAAACAAGAAGTTAGAGAAGCACTGGAACAAGCTGGCTTTACCATTGTAGAAATTCTTTCAATGGAAGATTGGGTCAGCATTATTGCGAAAAAATAACAGTTAGTAGGTGTCACAGCGTATGCAACGATATTTTATCGAGCTCACGAAGCAGCAAATGGAGGAAGCGCCGGCTTTTTCGATTACCGGCGAAGATGTTCATCATATTGTGAACGTGATGAGAATGAATGAGGGAGATCAGATTATCTGCTGCTCTCAGGACGGCTTCGAGGCAAAATGTGAACTTCAATCTGTTTCCAAAGATAATGTGTCCTGCCTTGTGGTAGAATGGACGGATGAAAACAGAGAGCTTCCGATAAAGGTCTATATTGCGAGCGGCCTCCCGAAAGGAGATAAGCTTGAATGGATTATCCAAAAGGGGACAGAGCTCGGAGCTCACGCCTTTATTCCTTTTCAAGCCGCGCGTTCTGTTGTTAAGCTGGATGACAAAAAGGCAAAGAAAAAGCGGGAAAGATGGGCGAAAATTGCAAAGGAAGCGGCTGAACAATCGTACCGTAACGAAGTGCCGCAAGTGATGGATGTCCATTCTTTTCACCAGCTTCTTCAACGGATGCAAGATTTCGATAAATGTGTCGTTGCATACGAGGAGTCATCGAAGAAAGGTGAAATAAGCGCATTCAGCGCAGTTCTAAGAAGCCTTCCGAAAGGATCATCCCTTTTGATTGTATTTGGTCCCGAAGGCGGTTTAACAGAAGCGGAGGTTGAACGGCTCACAGAGAAAGACAGTATGCCGTGCGGCCTTGGACCGAGAATTTTAAGGACAGAAACCGCTCCGCTATACGCGTTGAGTGCGATTTCTTATCAAACAGAGTTATTAAGAGGTGATCAGTAATGGCAACCGTTGCTTTCCATACGCTTGGCTGTAAGGTCAACCATTATGAAACAGAAGCAATCTGGCAGCTTTTTAAAGAAGCGGGCTATGAAAGAAGAGACTTTGAACAAACAGCTGATGTATATGTCATTAATACATGTACGGTAACAAATACGGGGGATAAAAAAAGCCGCCAAGTGATCAGACGCGCCATTCGTCAAAATCCTGACGGTGTCATCTGTGTCACAGGCTGCTATGCGCAAACCTCGCCTGCTGAGATTATGGCGATCCCTGGTGTCGATATTGTAGTCGGAACGCAGGACCGGGAAAAAATGCTCGGCTACATCGACCAATACCGTGAAGAACGCCAGCCGATTAACGGCGTCAGCAACATCATGAAAGCAAGAGTGTATGAAGAGCTTGATGTTCCTGCATTCACTGACCGAACAAGAGCTTCATTGAAAATACAGGAAGGCTGCAACAATTTCTGCACATTCTGTATCATTCCGTGGGCGCGCGGCCTACTTCGCTCCCGTGACCCTGAAGAAGTCATTAAACAAGCCCAGCAGCTCGTCGATGCCGGATATAAAGAAATTGTTCTTACAGGTATTCATACAGGCGGCTACGGCGAAGATATGAAAGATTACAACTTCGCAAAGCTCTTGAGCGAATTAGACACTCGTGTTGAAGGCGTGAAACGAATCAGAATTTCTTCAATTGAAGCCAGCCAAATTACAGACGAAGTGATCGAGGTCTTAGACCGATCAGATAAGATTGTGAATCATTTGCACATTCCTATTCAATCTGGATCCAACACAGTGCTTAAACGGATGAGACGTAAATATACGATGGAGTTTTTTGCAGACCGTTTAAACAAACTGAAAAAAGCACTGCCAGGCTTAGCTGTTACTTCTGATGTTATTGTAGGCTTCCCTGGCGAAACAGAAGAAGAATTTATGGAAACCTATAACTTTATTAAAGAACATAAATTCTCTGAACTGCATGTCTTCCCTTACAGTAAACGTACAGGAACGCCAGCCGCGCGAATGGAAGACCAAGTGGATGAAAACGTAAAAAATGAACGTGTACACCGCCTGATTGCTCTATCTGACCAGCTTGCGAAGGAATATGCATCTCATTATGAAAGTGAAGTCCTTGAGATCATCCCTGAGGAAGCGTATAAGGAAACGGAAGAAGAGAACATGTTTGTCGGTTACACAGACAACTATATGAAGGTTGTTTTCAAAGGGACGGAAGATATGATCGGCAAAATCGTGAAAGTCAAAATCCTAAAAGCAGGCTATCCTTACAACGAAGGGCAATTTGTCCGTGTTGTTGAGGATGAAATAACTGAACACATGCGTTTGTCTTCTTAATCTAAAACCGGTGCATCTACATGTACCGGTTTTTTATTTAGCTGGAATAAGAAAGTGAATCAAGCGGTAAAACAAGTTTGTAAGCGGAAGAAACAAAAGAGCTGTCACCACATTAAATAAAAGGCTGAAATGCGCGATCTTTTGTGCGGGATCAGGTGATAACTGTTCCACAAATCCTGTTGTTGCTGTCAGAAAAGGAAATACGAGAGCCACGCCTAGCACATTAAACACTACATGGGCATACGCAGTCTGTTTTGCTGCATATCCGCCGGATACAGCAGCCATGACAGCTGTAATGCATGTCCCGATATTTGAACCGAGCACGACGCCCATCGCCTGTGCCAGTCCGATCATACCTTCATTCATAAAGCTCATCAAAATGCCGATACAGGCAGAGCTTGAGTGGATGATTGCAGTTAACACCATACCGATAAACAAGGCGGACCAGTTTGAATCGTTAACATGGTAAAGAACATCAGCTCCCGTTTTCAGCTTTGTGAGCGGTCCTGCTAGATGGCTGAACCCGCTGATGCAAAAAAAGATGATGCCGAGACCGAGGAAGCTCGTTCCAAGCTGTTTCAAAGGATACCTGCCAGTCAGAAAAAACAATAAACCGCCTATCAAAAGAATCCAAATCAAAACATCCATTTTGATAGCAATAAATTCAGTTGTAAAGGTAGATCCGACATTTGTTCCGAGTATCATCGGTATCGAACGCTTAAAAGAAAGAACGCCCGCACTGACAAAGCCGATGACAATAACCATAAAGGCTGAACTGCTCTGAAGAATCCCTGTAAATACAATGCTAATTAGAAACGCTTTTAACGGATGGTCCGTAAATAAAAGCAAACGTTCTTCAATTTTTGAGTATGCCATTGAAATTAAGCCTTTTCGAAGCATGTTCATGCCTGCGAGAAAGAATAATATAAGAGCAGTAAAGCTAATAAGAATGGACATCCTATTCACCAACCCCTTTCTATCATTATATAGACAGGCAGTCCCACACATGACGGAAAAGTGAATTCACTTAGTTGACCTGACTGATGGCTTATATTATAATGTCAAAGTACATGTTTATATGTGTAACTTAAAGGTAGTCGATTGGTGTATTCGGAGGGAGGGAAAGAGAATGTCAAAAACGGTCGTTAGAAAAAACGAATCGCTTGAAGATGCTCTTCGTCGCTTCAAACGCAGTGTATCAAAGACAGGTACTTTGCAAGAAGCAAGAAAGCGCGAATTTTATGAAAAACCTAGCGTAAAGCGCAAGAAAAAGTCTGAAGCTGCTAGAAAACGCAAATTCTAAAAGAGGGTGGATTTATGAGTCTTCTTGAGCGTCTTAACCAGGATATGAAGCTATATATGAAAAACCGTGAGAAAGACAAACTGACTGTCGTTCGAATGGTTAAGGCTTCACTTCAAAATGAAGCAATTAAGCTTAAGAAAGACAGTTTGACCGAGGATGAGGAACTCACTGTCCTTTCTCGTGAACTTAAGCAACGTAAAGACTCCCTCCAGGAATTTTCAAACGCTAATCGTTTAGATTTAGTAGATAAAGTTCAAAAAGAGCTGGACATTTTAGAAGTTTATTTACCCGAGCAGCTGTCAGAAGAAGACCTGCTTACAATCGTAAATGAAACCATTGCTGAGGTTGGTGCGAGCTCAAAAGCGGACATGGGAAAAGTAATGGGTGCAATTATGCCTAAAGTAAAAGGTAAAGCTGACGGAAGCTTAATTAACAGGCTTGTCAGCAGTCAATTGTCTTAAATGGCGTAAAAAAGGACATCTTTCTAAGAGAGATGTCTTTTTTTATACATAAAAGAATGAAACCTTTGATACATTTGTTACGTATGAAGAAAAGGCACCTATTAAAAATGGAAGGAGGGATACACCGCCCTTGCTTCAAACCAAAGGATTCCGTGCTGCTCTATTGAGTATATTTTTACTTTCTTTATTAGGCGTACAGCTGAACGCCAAAGCAGAAAACCAAACGGTTTATGTGATCCCGGTTGAGAATAATGTCGAAAAGGGCCTCGCCTCGTTTTTGTCCCGTTCGTTACAGGATGCAAAAGAAGCACATGCAGATCATATTATTCTTGATATCAATACGCCGGGAGGATTGGTCAAATCAGCTATTGATATAGCGGACTCGATAACCGAAAGCGAGATCCCCGTAACTGCATATGTAAACAAACGTGCATTGTCAGCTGGTGCATATATTGCCCTGCAGGCCGATAACATTTATATGGCGCCCGGCGGAAAAATGGGGGCCGCCGCGATTATTGACGGTAAAGGCAATGCCGCTGACCAAAAAGCTGAATCACTTTGGCTGGCAGAGCTGGAAGATGCCGCAGTGAAAAATAATCGCGATCCAAAATATGCCCTTGCAATGGCTGACCCGGATATAGATGCCAAGGAAGCTGGCGCGCCGAAGGGAGATCTGCTGACACTTAACGCTGATAAGGCAATTGATGTAGGTTATTCAGAAGGCACGGCTGACAATTTATCTGTGCTCGTTAAGAAGCTTGGATTCGAAAAGGCGGAAACCATCTATGCAAAGGAAAGCTTTGCAGAAAAGACAGCAAGGTGGCTGACGAACCCGGTTATTGTTCCTATACTGCTGACAATTGCTTTTTTAGGTCTGACAGTAGAACTTTTTTCCCCAGGCGTCGGCATTCCTGGGACGGTTGGATTTATCGCCTTGTTGCTGTTCTTTTACGGGCATCTTGCAGCCGGCTTTGCCGGATACGAGACAGTTCTTCTCTTTATAGCAGGGGTAATCCTCATCCTGCTTGAGATATTCCTTCCGGGAGGAATCATTGGATTACTGGGCTTAGGAGCGATTATTGCGAGCCTGTTTTTAGCAGCGGGGAGCTTCACTGTCATGGCGGTTTCTCTCTTGATCGCCTCAGCTGTTTCTATTACAGCTTTCATCTTACTGACAAGGGTGTTGGGAAAGCGTATGAAATTCTTTAAGAAATTTGTATTAAATGATTCAACAAATACGGAGAGCGGCTACGTATCAAATCAAACGCGCATGGACTTAATAGGCAAAGTAGGTGTAACCTGTACCCCTTTGCGTCCTGCCGGTACCGTTATTATTGATGATGAACGCCTTGACGTTGTTTCAGAGGGATCGTTTACAGAAAAGGATAAGAAAGTAAAAGTGGTTAAAGTGGAAGGCTCACGCATCGTCGTGAGAGAAATTTAAACAGAAACGAGGAGAATAGATATGGATCCATCAACACTTATGATTCTGGCTATTATCGTAGTAGGGATCATTGTTTTAGCTGTATTTTTTACATTTGTGCCTGTTATGCTTTGGATTTCAGCATTAGCAGCCGGAGTGAGAATTAGCATATTCACTTTAATCGGAATGAGGCTTCGCCGCGTTATACCAAACCGAGTGGTGAACCCATTGATTAAAGCGCATAAGGCTGGGCTTAATGTTGCCACCAATCAGCTTGAAAGCCATTATCTCGCCGGAGGAAATGTTGACAGAGTCGTCAACGCGCTGATTGCTGCTCAGCGAGCCAACATTGAACTATCATTCGAACGCTGTGCCGCTATCGATCTTGCCGGCCGCGACGTATTGGAAGCCGTTCAAATGAGCGTTAATCCTAAGGTAATTGAAACACCGTTTATTGCCGGTGTGGCTATGGACGGGATTGAAGTAAAAGCGAAAGCAAGAATTACAGTAAGAGCGAATATCGACCGTCTCGTTGGGGGAGCAGGGGAAGAAACCATTGTGGCTCGTGTCGGCGAAGGGATTGTCTCGACAATTGGTTCATCGGAAAGTCACAAAAAAGTGCTTGAAAACCCTGACATGATCTCTCAAACAGTGCTTGGAAAAGGATTGGACTCAGGAACTGCGTTTGAAATTCTCTCGATCGATATTGCGGATGTTGACATTGGCAAAAACATCGGAGCGATTTTACAAACCGATCAGGCCGAGGCTGATAAAAACATCGCGCAGGCAAAAGCGGAAGAACGCCGTGCGATGGCTGTCGCTCAAGAACAGGAAATGCGCGCCCGCGTAGAGGAAATGCGCGCGAAAGTGGTAGAAGCCGAAGCGGAAGTGCCGCTTGCGATGGCAGAAGCTTTGCGTGAAGGGAATATTGGCGTCATGGACTACATGAATATCAAAAACATCGATGCTGATACAGAAATGCGTGATTCATTCGGTAAGTTGACGAAAGATTCGTCTGATGAAGATAGCAAATCATAATCTCTCTAAGAAGGGAGAAATCTGATGGAAGAGATACTGACCAATCCGCTCATTATCGCAGCGGTTATCGGAATCATTTCTATGATTTTCGGTAAAAAGAGCAAAGAGGAAAATAAAAACAGCCAAAACAGAAATAAACCTCAGCAGGTGAAAACTGCTTCTCCTCAACAGAAGCAGTCAAAAGAAGAAATACCTATTCCTAACCGAATAGAACAGGTAAGACGGGAAGCGGAAGAAAGACGCAAGGAAACAGAAAGAAATCTGAAAGGGCTGGAACGTGATCTTACTGCAGTTAAACAAAAAGCAGTATACACAAAACAAAAAATGCTCCAGGTTAATAAAGACACTGTGGTACAGGGAATCGTCTTAGGAGAGGTATTCGGGCCTCCAAGGGCAAAAAAACCTCACCATACGATGCGCTCGGCCCGTAAAAATTAAAGTGTTAGAACCTCCTTTCAAATCATACATATGAGATGAAAGGGGGTTCTTTTTGTATGGGGCAAAGAAAGAATCGTATGAAAGCTTGGCTGACAAGAGCATTGGAAATTCCCCCGGACGTTATGATGGATCTGCCGCGGATTACAATGGTTGGCAGACTTCATATCTACATAGAAAACCACAGAGGCCTTTTGCTTTTCAGTGAGAATGAAGTGAGGCTCATGCTGAAGCAGGGCCAGTGCATCATATCTGGTAAAAATTTTGTCATCAAGGCGATTCTTCCGGAAGAAATTCTTTTGGAGGGTACGATTGATGTCGTTCGATATGTTGAGTCATAAAGCCGAGGGGGAAATGTTGTGAAGAATAAATGGCTGTCTTTTTTTTCGGGGAAGGTCCAGCTTGAATTGACGGGAAGAGGGATTGAACGGCTCCTTAATGAATGCACAAGACAGGGAATTCCGGTCTTTCTTGTCAAAAAAAAGAAAGAAGCCGTATTGTTATATATACAGCTTCAGGATGTACATGCCTTTCGGCGGGTGAGAAGAAAATTCGAATGTAAAGCCCGATTTATCAATCGGCAGGGTTTTCCTTTCCTGTTGCTGAAATCAAGGCTGAATATAGGGTTTACGATTGGTTTTGCAATGTTTTTCATCCTTTTGTTTTTGCTTTCCAATATGGTGTGGAAGATTGATGTGACAGGCGCTAAGCCTGAAACGGAACATCAAATGATGCAACATCTTAATGAAATCGGCGTCAAGAGGGGGCGTCTGCAGTTTTTAATGATGTCGCCTGAAAAAATACAAAAATCATTAACCAATGGAATAGACAATATCACCTGGGTCGGAGTTGATCTCAAGGGGACGACTATTCATATGAAAGTCGTGGAGAAAAATGAGCCCGAAAAAGAAAAGTATGTTAGCCCCCGCGATATTGTCGCCAAAAAGAAAGCAACCATTACAAGAATGTATGTGCAAAAAGGTCAGCCGATGGCCGCAATCCACGATCATGTGGAAAAGGGACAGCTGCTTGTTTCGGGACTGATCGGCAGTGAAGAGCATCAGCAGGAAGTCGCCTCAAAAGCAGAAATTTACGGAGAAACCTGGTACAGATCCGAAGTGACGGTCCCTCTTGAGACATTATTTAACGTCTATACGGGCAAAGTAAGGACAAAGCACAAGCTTTCTTTTGGTTCTTTGGCAATCCCGATCTGGGGGATGACGTTTAAAAAAGAGGAAATGAAGCACCAAAAAACAGAACAAGAAAAGCATTCGCTGAATTTTCTTGGATTTAAGCTCCCTGTATCCTATATCAAAGAGCAAACGAGAGAAAGTGAAGAGGCTTTGCGAAAATATACAAGAGAAGAAGCAGTTCAAGAAGGCATTAAATTGGGTAAACAGGATGTAGAGGGTAAAATAGGCGAAGACGGCGAAGTGAAAAGTGAAAAAGTTTTGCACCAGACTGTTGAGAATGGTAAAGTAAAGTTGATTATTCTCTACCAAGTTATAGAAGATATTGTTCAAACCACACCTATTGTCAGGGAGACTGAAGAATGACAGAACATTTACTTGCGATGAATCAAAAACTGAAAAGCCCGGACGAGGCGCTTTCACTGTTCGGGAACCAAGATTCTTTTTTGAAATTGATGGAGAAAGATCTGAATGTAAATATCATTACGCGCGGCGAAACGATCTATGTTTCAGGCGATGAAGAATCGTTTCAAATTGCAGACCGGCTGCTGGGATCGCTCCTCGCTTTAATTCGCAAGGGGATAGAGATCTCTGAACGTGATGTGATTTACGCCGTCAAAATGGCAAAGAAGAATGAACTTGAATACTTTGAAAGCATGTATGAAGAAGAAATTACAAAAACCGCAAAAGGCAAACCAATCCGTGTAAAAACGATGGGGCAGCGGGAGTACGTGGCCGCTATGAAGCGGAATGACCTTGTATTCGGCATCGGTCCGGCGGGAACCGGGAAAACGTACCTGGCTGTCGTAAAAGCAGTCCATGCTTTAAAAAATGGACATATCAAAAAGATCATTTTAACAAGGCCTGCCGTAGAAGCCGGTGAAAGCCTCGGTTTTCTCCCAGGTGACCTCAAAGAAAAAGTAGATCCTTATTTGCGCCCGCTGTATGACGCTCTTCATGATGTGCTTGGGGCAGATCATACAGAACGTCTGATGGAAAGAGGCATTATTGAAATTGCTCCGCTGGCATATATGAGGGGACGGACGCTTGATGATGCTTATGTTATACTTGATGAAGCACAGAACACTACACCTGCTCAAATGAAAATGTTTTTGACGAGACTGGGTTTTGGCTCTAAAATGATCATTACAGGTGACGTTAGCCAAATTGATCTGCCGAAAGGCGTCAAATCGGGACTTGCAGTAGCGAAGGAGATGCTGAGAGGAATAGACGGCATTTCTATGATTGAGCTAGACCAGACAGACGTGGTCAGACATCCGCTTGTTGCGAAAATTATTGAAGCATACGATAAGCAAAATTAATGCTGAATGACCCGATCGCGCGTTATCGGGTCATTTTTATGATTGCTTATGGGCTTGATGTTTCAAGAGGAGGTTCTTGTGTTGAAAAAGAAGGGGAAGACCAAAAGCAGCTCAAAAAAATGGAGCAGCTTTAAAAACGCCCGCTCCATGCATGTACTGCTGTATCTTCTGCTGGCTGCCATTATGTTTGCTTTGCTCTTTGTACATGTTAAGCCGGAAACACTTGATTTAGACCTATTTTCAGTCAGCGACAAGACCATTTATGCTCCGGCAACCGTGGAAGATCAAAAAGCCACAGAGGAAAAAAAGCAAGCCGCTGAGGACGCGGTTGAAGATCAATATACCTTAAAAAAAGAATATACAGACAATCGGATTGACCTTGTGACATCTATATTTGACAGTATTAGCGAAGTGAAAAAATCATCAGAAGAAGACAGTAAATCACCATCGGAAAAAGCAATTGTTAAGTCTGTGAAGAACAAATTAACGTCAGATGTGAATGATTCCATATCAGAGGATTCCATCAAGATATTGCTGAAAGCAAACAGTGAAGACTTTTCTTTTGTCAGAGATACGGTCATCACAGTAGTGAATACGGTCATGAGCAGTGAAATCTCATCGGATAAACTATCTGATGCAAAGGATAAAGTGGAAAAAGAGCTAAAGGGCAATTCTATCCCATCTAAATACTTGGGAGCTGCGACAGAAATCGGGCGTTTTGCTATTATCCCGAATTACGTCTTCGATCCAAAAGCGACAGAGGCAAAGCGGCAGGAAGCGTCAGACAATGTCCAGCAGGTTCAGATCAAACAGGGGCAGGTGCTCGTGGAAGAAAATGACCTCATTGATCGAGAAGTGTACAGAAAACTTGAGCTGACCGGGTTATTAAATAACTCAAATCTCTTTAAACCGATCAGCGGCCTATTGATTATGATCGGACTTTTCATTGCAACGCTTGTCTATTATTTTGAAAAACAGAAACAAAACCTAAAGGTTAAAAACCAATCCATCCTGCTGTTCTCCATTATCACAACGCTTTTGCTTGTTATTATGGAGGTTGTCAGTTTGTTCCAGAAGATGGAATATCATAATATCGGCTATCTGGTCCCCATTGCGGCCGGCGCGATCTTAATCAAACTGCTGATGAATGAACGCATTGCCATTCTAGGAAGTATCATTCTTGCGATTTGCGGAAGTATGATGTTTAATCAGGGTGTGACAGGAACATTCAATTATGTCATAGGGATTTATTATTTGATCAGCGGGATTTCAGGTGTTTTATTTTTAGGAAAACACAATGCAAGATCTAAGATTTTGCAGACTGGGCTTTTCGTAGCGTTTATTAATATGATTGTCGTTCTTTCCTTGTTATTGATCCAAAACACTGCGCTATCAGGACTTGAAATCGGTACGCTAATGCTGATGGGCGTCGTGTCGGGATTTGCTTCTTCTGTATTGATCATCGGCCTGATGCCGTTTTTTGAGACAGGCTTTGGCATTTTATCCACTATGAGGCTGCTTGAGCTGTCAAATCCTAACCACCCGCTGCTGCGAAAAATATTAACAGAAACACCAGGTACATATCATCACAGTGTAATGGTCGCCAATTTGTCAGAGGCAGCCTGTGAGGCTGTTGGAGCCAATGGTTTGCTTGCAAGAGTCGGCGCGTATTATCATGATCTTGGAAAAACAAAGCGTCCGCAATATTTTATTGAAAACCAAATGAATATAGACAATCCGCATGACAAGCTGTCTCCTCAGTTGAGTAAAAATATCATCATTTCTCATACCACTGACGGTGCGAATATGCTGAGAAGCTATAAATTTCCGAAGGAGCTTGTCGACATTGCTGAGCAGCATCATGGAACGTCGCTTTTAAAGTTCTTTTATTATAAAGCGAAGGAAAAAGGGGACCAGATTACTGAAGAAGAGTTCCGTTATCCAGGACCAAAGCCGCAGTCAAAGGAAGCCGCGATTATATCAGTTGCTGACAGTGTTGAAGCGGCCGTCAGATCCATGCATAATCCAAATCCTGAACGAATTGAAAAGCTTGTCCGGGGTATTATATCCGATAAGCTTCAGGACGGACAGTTCAGTGAATGCGATCTGACATTTAAGGAGCTGGATACAATCGCAAAAACGCTCTGTGCAACATTAAAAGGAATTTTCCACTCCCGGATTGAATATCCGGAGGCTACTAAGAAGGTGAAATAGATGAGTTTACTGATTGATATCGTTGATGAAACGGGGAGTGTCTCTGAAGAGATGCTCAAAGAAGTAGAAAACCTGCTTCAATTTGCCGCTGACCGTGAAGGCGTTCAGGATCAGGCTGAAGTTTCTGTCACGATCGTTACCAATGAAGACATTCAGCAGATCAATAAAGAATACCGAGGAAAGGATACGCCGACAGACGTCATCTCATTTGCTCTTGAAGAAGAGGGAGAAGGCGAGGTTGAAATCGTGGGCGCAGAAATGCCGCCGGTTTTAGGTGATATTATCATCAGTGCGGATCGCACAAGAGAGCAGGCAGAGGAGTATAATCATTCTTTTAAAAGAGAGCTCGGATTTCTTGCCGTGCATGGATTTCTGCATCTTTTAGGATATGACCATATGACGAAAGAGGAAGAAGAGGAGATGTTTACTAAGCAAAAGGATTTGCTGGACGCCTATGGACTCAAGAGATCATAGAAATGAGCTGCAGCGGTTCTTCAAAAGCTTCGTCCATGCAGGCCGGGGCATCTGGGAAACAGCGCGGACGGAGCGGAATTTCCAATTTCATCTCGCAGCCGCCTGCGCTGTTCTTATTTGCGGCTTCCTCGTGGAGCTCAGCCCGATTGAATGGGTGATTATTTTCTTTTTGATCGGAGGAATGTTTTCGCTGGAGCTTTTAAATACAGCCGTTGAGCATACGGTTGATTTAATTACAGACAAACATCACCCTCTTGCTAAAGCGGCTAAGGACGCTGCCGCCGGGGCTGTTTGCGTTTTTGCCGTCATTTCGGGTATCATTGGCTTACTTATTTTTTTGCCAAAGCTGTAATGGCTGAAGATTCTTACATTTATTTTACATTTTTAGAAATGGGCGTGAAAAAAAGCGCGCGATTATGTAAAATATAAAGTGATAGCGGTACCATTATAGGTAAGAGAGGAACATGTACACATGAACAAACAAGAATTAATAACAGAAGCTTTAAAAGCACGTGATATGGCATATGCGCCGTACTCCAAATTTCAAGTAGGAGCCGCTCTTCTTACCAAGGATGGAAAAGTGTACAGAGGCTGCAACATCGAGAACGCGGCATACAGCATGTGCAATTGCGCTGAGCGTACCGCTTTGTTTAAAGCTGTTTCCGAAGGAGATACAGAGTTTCAGATGCTGGCCGTTGCGGCTGACACCCCAGGACCGGTATCTCCGTGCGGAGCCTGCCGCCAGGTGATTTCTGAGCTTTGCACAAAGGATGTTATTGTCATACTGACTAATTTACAAGGACAAATAAAAGAAATGACTGTGGAAGAATTATTGCCAGGCGCATTTTCATCGGAGGATTTACATGACGAACGAAAGCTTTAAATCAGGATTTGTATCCATTATCGGAAGACCAAACGTAGGAAAATCTACATTCTTGAACAAAGTCATTGGACAAAAAATCGCAATTATGAGCGATAAGCCCCAAACGACGAGAAACAAGGTGCAAGGAGTTTTGACGACAGGCACATCACAAACGATTTTTATTGACACACCAGGGATTCATAAACCTAAGCATAAGCTTGGGGACTTTATGATGAAAGTGGCGCAAAATACATTAAAAGAAGTTGATTTGATCTTGTTTATGATCAACGCCGAGGAAGGCTACGGGAAGGGCGACGAATTCATCATTGAGAAATTGCAGAAGATGTCTACGCCTGTATTTTTAATCGTAAACAAAATTGACAAAATTCATCCCGATCAATTGCTTCTGTTAATTGACGAATACCGTGGACGTTATCCTTTTAAGGAAATTGTTCCGATTTCTGCTTTAGAAGGAAATAATATCGAAACATTGCTCGCTCAGATTGAAGCATATTTGCCGGAAGGGCCGCAATTCTATCCGAGTGATCAGGTAACCGACCACCCAGAGCGCTTTATCATTTCTGAATTAATCAGGGAAAAGGTACTGCATCTAACGAGAGAAGAAATCCCGCACAGCATTGCGGTAGCCATCGAATCCATCAAAGCACAGGACAACGGTTCTGTGCACGTAGCGGCAACGATTGTGGTCGAACGGGATTCCCAAAAAGGCATTGTGATTGGAAAAAAAGGAAGCCTGCTGAAAGAGGTTGGAAAAAAAGCGAGAGCGGATATTGAAGCACTGTTAGGCTCCCGTGTCTACCTTGAATTGTGGGTCAAAGTGCAGAAAGACTGGCGTAATAAAATGTCCCAGCTTCGCGATTTTGGCTTTAAAGAGGACGAATATTAATCTCCTTGCTGTGTCATTTTCTCACAGCAAGAGGGATACATTAGCAAATTTTGTTTAACATGAAATGGAGGACATCTGGTCAAGATAAAGGTAAGAATTTGGAATTTAGGTAAGCTAGTTTAACTACAGAAAGGTGGGTTTCTTGTGTTGAATTTTACCTGGAACGTATTTTCTCAAACAGGAAATGTTGATACGTATCTTCTTTTTAAAGAACTGGAAAAAGAGAACATGGAAAGACCCGAAGAACTAGAAGATGAGCTAGCCCGATTTGATTATCCAATTTTATAAACATCTTGGCCGCTCCTGCTTTAGGAAGGTGCGGAAATGCTGACAAAATGTGAAGGAATCGTTCTTCGCACAAATGATTACGGAGAGACGAATAAAATCGTTACATTACTGACAAGAGAACACGGAAAAATAGGTGTTATGGCAAGAGGCGCCAAAAAACCGAACAGCCGTTTATCAGCAGTCAGCCAGCCCTTTTTGTATGGTTCGTTCCTAATGCAAAAAACATCGGGCCTCGGAACCCTTCAGCAGGGTGAAATGATCCTCAGCATGAGAGGCATCAGGGAAGATTTATTTTTAACAGCATATGCGGCGTATATTGCTGAGCTAGTGGACAAAGGCACAGAAGAAAAGAAGCCAAACCCTTATTTGTTTGAATTTATTTTAGAATCGTTTAAACAGCTGGATGAAGGAACAGATCCGGATGTCATCACCTTCATTGTTCAAATGAAGATGCTCGGTGTCATGGGGCTGTATCCTGAGCTGAATCACTGTGTGCATTGCAAAAGCCAGGACGGGACCTTTCATTTTTCTGTTCGTGATAACGGTTTTATTTGCCATCGCTGCTTTGAAAAAGATCCTTACAGGGTTCCAATTAAACCGCCAACGGCAAGGCTTTTGAGACTGTTTTATTACTTCGATCTGTCGAGGCTGGGCAATGTGTCCTTAAAGCAGGAAACAAAAGCTGAGTTAAAGCAAGTAATTGATTTATATTACGAAGAATATTCAGGGTTATATTTAAAGTCAAAGCGCTTTTTAGATCAAATGGAAAGCATGAAACATCTAATGGGTGAAAACAAAAGTTGACATCTGGTCCATCTTTTTATATGATCATTTATTATAAAATATGTTGCAGTGAGAGAAAGAAGTACTTGCGTTTACCTCATGAAAGCGACCTTAGGACGGTGTAAGCTAAGGATGAGCACGCAACGAAAGGCATTCTTGAGCAATTTCAAAAAAAGAGGCTGGGATTATGTTCTCAGCAACTAGGGTGGAACCGCGGGAGAACTCTCGTCCCTATGTTTGCGGCTGGCAAGCATAGAGACGGGAGTTTTTTGGTTGCTGCCGCAGTCATTTTATGAAGGAAAAGTGGAGGTGCTTGAAATGAATATTCAAGACATGATTCTAACATTGCAAAAGCATTGGTCCAGTCAGGGCTGTGTGCTTATGCAGGCTTACGATGTAGAAAAAGGGGCCGGCACGATGAGCCCGTATACGTTTTTGCGCAGTATCGGTCCGGAGCCGTGGAAAGTGGCTTATGTAGAGCCTTCCAGACGCCCTGCAGACGGCCGATACGGGGAGAACCCGAACAGACTGTATCAGCATCATCAGTTTCAGGTCATTATTAAACCGTCTCCTGACAACATTCAAGAGCTGTATTTAGATTCCTTGCGTGCTCTTGGAATTGATCCCCTTGAGCACGATATTCGCTTTGTTGAAGACAATTGGGAAAACCCATCTTTAGGCTGCGCAGGTCTTGGCTGGGAAGTATGGCTTGACGGAATGGAAATCACACAATTTACGTATTTCCAGCAGGTCGGAGGACTAGAGTGTAAACCGGTTTCTGTAGAGATTACGTACGGAATTGAGCGTCTCGCGTCTTATATCCAGGATAAAGAAAATGTTTTCGACTTGGAATGGACGTCAGGGTTTACAGTAAAAGATTTATTCATGATGGCGGAATACGAACATTCCGTTTATACGTTTGAAACGTCAGATGTTGATATGCTGTTCCAATTGTTCAGCACGTATGAAAAAGAAGCGATTAAGCAAATGGATAACGGACTTGTTCATCCTGCATATGACTATGTGCTGAAATGCTCGCACACCTTCAACCTGCTTGACGCCAAAGGTGCGATCTCTGTTACCGAACGGACAGGCTATATTGCAAGAGTGCGAAATTTAGCGAGAAAAGTAGCAAAAACCTATTATGAGGAACGAGAAAAACTAGGGTTCCCAATGCTTAAAGGGGAGGGTTCTTCTCATGAGTAAACAGGATTTACTTTTAGAGATCGGTTTAGAGGAAATGCCGGCGCGCTTTTTAAATGATAGCATGGTTCAGCTTGGTGAGAAGCTGACAGGCTGGCTTAAAGAAAAAAATATCACACACGGTGAAGTGAAGCTCTTCAATACACCAAGACGCCTTGCTGTCTTCGTAAAGGATGTAGCAGAAAAGCAGGATGATATAAAAGAAGAGGCGAAAGGGCCTGCGAAAAAAATTGCCCTTGATGCAGACGGCAACTGGACAAAAGCGGCAATTGGCTTTTCAAAGGGCCAAGGCGCAGACGTGAAAGACCTGTACATCAAAGAAGTAAAAGGCACAGAGTATGTATTTGTGCAAAAGTTCCAAGCCGGCCAAGAAACGAAATCGCTTCTGCCGGAACTGAACGGTTTGGTTACTAGCTTACATTTCCCGAAAAACATGCGCTGGGGAAATGAGGATTTGCGTTATATCCGGCCAATCAAATGGATTGTCGCTTTATTTGGACAGGAGGTCATTTCATTTTCGATCACAAACGTTGAGTCTGGACGGACAACACAAGGACACCGTTTCCTTGGACATGAAGTGTCAATTGACTCACCTTCAGCTTATGAAGAGCAGCTGAAAGAACAGCACGTTATTGCTGATCCAAACGTCCGGAAACAAATGATTCAATCTCAGCTGGAAGCGATGGCTGCAGAAAACAATTGGAGCATTCCAGTTGACGAAGATCTTCTTGATGAAGTGAATCATTTAGTGGAATACCCAACAGCTCTTTACGGTTCATTTGAATCTGAGTTTCTGTCCATTCCTGAGGAAGTGCTTGTCACGACAATGAAAGAGCATCAGCGCTACTTCCCTGTCAAAGATAAGAACGGAGAATTGCTCCCTCACTTTATCACAGTCAGAAACGGGAACAGCCACGCGATCGAAAATGTGGCCCGAGGCAATGAAAAAGTGCTGCGTGCGCGTTTATCTGATGCTTCATTCTTCTACAAGGAAGATCAGAAACTAAACATTGATGCAAATGTGAAGAAGCTTGAAAACATTGTTTTTCATGAAGAGCTTGGTTCTCTTGCTGATAAGGTTAGAAGAGTTACTTCAATCGCAGAAAAGCTTGCCGGCCGTCTACAGGCTGATGAAAATTCATTAAAACATGTGAAGCGGGCTGCTGAAATTTCTAAATTCGACCTCGTTACGCATATGATATACGAATTCCCTGAGCTTCAAGGAATTATGGGTGAAAAGTATGCGAGAATGCTTGGCGAAAATGAAGCTGTGGCTGTGGCAGTCAACGAACACTATATGCCTAGATCAGCAGGCGGAGAAACGCCCTCTACTTTCACCGGAGCTGTTGTAGCAATGGCGGATAAGCTAGACACAATCGTTTCATTCTTCTCTATCGGTGTTATTCCGACCGGTTCTCAGGATCCTTATGGGCTGCGTCGCCAAGCGAGCGGTATTGTTGCGATTCTTCTTGACCGCAACTGGGGAATTTCGTTTGAAGAGCTGCTTACTTTTGTACAAACGGATAAAGAAAATGAACTGCTTGATTTCTTCACTCAGCGTCTGAAGTATGTCTTAAATGCTGAACAGATCAGACACGATGTCATCGATGCCGTGCTGGAAAGCTCTGAGCTTGAGCCGTACTCAGCGCTGAATAAAGCACAAGTTTTGGAACATAAGCTTGGTGCACCGGGATTTAAGGAAACAGCTGAAGCATTAGGCCGAGTGATCTCTATCAGTAAAAAAGGAGTCCGAGGAGACATTCAGCCTGATCTGTTTGAAAATGAATACGAGGCCAAACTGTTTGATGCCTACCAAACAGCGAAGCAAAACCTGCAGGAAAACTTCAGCAAAAAAGATTATGAGGCGGCACTTGCTTCACTTGCAGCCTTAAAAGAACCGATCGATGCTTACTTCGATCATACAATGGTTATAGCAGATAATGAGACATTAAAGGCAAACCGTTTGGCGCAAATGGTAAGCTTGGCGGATGAGATCAAGTCCTTTGCGAATATGAATGCCCTTATTGTAAAATAAAGATAGAAAAGGCGGTTGCTGTGTAATCGGTAATCGTCTTTTCCCCATTTATAAGTTTTTTGTTTGATTACAAGATATTTACGATATAATATGGATTATTATTTCTTTACATAGATATGAAATGAAAAGGTGGTGAGTACGATCGAACTAAATAAACGGCAAGAACATATTTTGCAGATTGTAAAAGAAAACGGGCCGATTACAGGGGAGCATATTGCAGAAAAGCTGAACCTAACCAGAGCAACATTGCGTCCGGATTTAGCCATACTCACCATGTCAGGATTCCTTGAGGCGCGTCCGAGAGTCGGTTATTTCTACACTGGAAAAACCGGAACACAGCTTTTGGCGGATAAACTCAAAAAGCTTCAGGTGAAAGACTTTCAATCTATCCCCGTCGTGATTCATGAAAATGTTTCTGTGTACGATGCGATTTGCACCATGTTTTTAGAAGATGTAGGTACTCTGTTTGTGGTGGACCGTGATGCTGTTTTAGTGGGGGTGCTTTCACGAAAAGACTTGCTGAGAGCGAGCATAGGCCAGCAGGAGCTTACATCTGTCCCTGTTCATATCATCATGACAAGGATGCCGAATATTACGGTGTGCAGACGTGAGGATTATGTGATGGACATTGCAAAGCATTTGATAGAAAAACAAATTGATGCACTGCCTGTCATCAAAGATACCGATAAAGGCTTTGAAGTAATCGGGAGAGTGACAAAAACAAATATGACAAAAATACTTGTCAGTTTATCTGAAAATGAAATCCTATAAGATCGCAAACTAACGGGGGGATAATATGAATAACCGCATCATCTATGTTGTATCGGATTCCGTCGGTGAAACAGCTGAATTGGTAGTAAAAGCAGCACTCAGCCAATTTAACGGTTCAGCGGACGATACACATGTCAGAAGAATTCCTTATGTTGAAGATATAGGCACTATCAATGAAGTGATTTCACTTGCAAAGGCAGACGGCGGCATTATCTGTTTCACACTAGTTGTGCCCGAAATCAGAGAATATTTGATTGCCGAAGCGGATAAAGCAAATGTTTTATATTATGATATTATCGGCCCGTTAATTGATAAAATGGAAACAGCCTACGGTTTAACGGCGAAATACGAACCGGGGCGGGTGCGCCAGCTTGATGAAGACTATTTTAAAAAAGTGGAAGCGATCGAGTTTGCAGTTAAATACGATGATGGACGTGATCCAAGAGGGATTTTAAAAGCTGATATCGTTTTGATCGGGGTATCCAGAACGTCTAAAACCCCGCTGTCTCAATATCTCGCCCACAAGCGCCTAAAGGTTGCAAATGTTCCGATTGTTCCCGAGGTTGACCCGCCGGAAGAACTCTTTAACGTTGATCCGAAAAAATGCATTGGCTTAAAGATTAGCCCAGATAAACTGAATCATATCAGAAAAGAACGGTTAAAATCACTTGGGCTTAATGACAAAGCGATCTATGCAAATATCAACAGAATCAAAGAGGAACTGGAATATTTCGAAAAGATTGTGGACAGGATCGGGTGCCAGGTTGTTGATGTTTCAAATAAAGCGGTTGAAGAAACAGCAAATATTATCCATCATCTCAAAACAAAAAATATGTAACTCAGGACGCTCTATCCTGGGTTTTTGGCTATGCAAATAGGGAATAATGAAAAATAATAGCATCTTTGTGAAGTTTGTATTATAATAAAAAATTGTGATAAAATGATTAATTTTAGGTTTAAGGTTCGTGTGATACGAATAAACTATTATGGGTAAGATGTCAAGAATTTCTCCCGGAAATTTTTCGACAAATTCATATACGTCCGCATTGATAAAGGATGTGCGATTTTGCTTGCTTTTATGCAGGAGTTTAATGGAGGGATGGAGAATTACTCTTCTTAATGAACAAGAAAAGACGATTTTTGTCGATGCAGATGCTTGTCCGGTAAAAGATGAAATTTTACAAACAGCATCTGAGTATGAAGTTGAAGTACTTTTTGTCGCTTCATTTGAACATTATCAGCTTTCCAGAAGCAATGAAGAAAAATGGAAATATGTTGATCCTCATAAAGAAGCTGCTGATTTATATATCGCAAATCACGTAAAACCGGGAGATATTGTTGTGACGCAGGACATCGGGTTAGCATCCCTGCTGTTGAACAGAAATGTCTCCGTCATGTCGGAAAGAGGGCGTCTTTACAAAGAAGGCATGATTGATTTTGCTCTTGAGAGCCGTCATTTTTCCGGCAAACAAAGGAGAAAAGGCATATACGCCAAAGGGCCTAAAAAATTGAATGAAGAAGATCGAGAACGATTTATTACTCTGCTGCAAAAAATCCTGTCGAATGATGAAGGGATTTTGCACTAAAGCATCGAATAATGTACGACGGAGTGTTATAAGATGGGAAATCGGATACCAGATGAAATTGTGGATCAGGTGCAAAAGTCGGCAGATATCGTTGAAGTCATAGGTGATTACGTTCAATTAAAGAAGCAAGGCCGAAACTACTTTGGACTCTGTCCTTTTCATGGAGAAAGCACACCTTCGTTTTCCGTATCGCCCGACAAACAGATTTTTCATTGCTTTGGCTGCGGAGCGGGCGGCAATGTTTTCTCTTTTTTAAGGCAGATGGAAGGCTATTCATTTGCCGAATCGGTTTCTCACCTTGCTGACAAATACCAAATTGATTTTCCAGATGATATAACAGTCCATTCCGGGGCCCGGCCAGAGTCTTCTGGAGAACAAAAAATGGCTGAGGCTCATGAGCTCCTGAAGAAATTTTACCATCATTTGTTAATAAATACAAAAGAAGGTCAAGAGGCGCTGGATTATCTGCTTTCAAGAGGCTTTACGAAAGAGCTGATTGATGAGTTTCAGATCGGCTATGCTCTTGATTCTTGGGACTTCATTACGAAATTTCTCGTAAAGAGAGGCTTTAGTGAGGCGCAAATGGAAAAAGCGGGTCTCTTGATCAGACGAGAAGACGGAAGCGGATATTTTGACCGTTTTAGAAACCGCGTCATGTTTCCGATCCATGATCATCACGGAGCTGTTGTTGCTTTTTCAGGCAGGGCTCTTGGCAGCCAGCAGCCTAAGTATATGAACAGTCCTGAAACACCGCTCTTTCATAAAAGTAAACTGCTTTACAATTTTTATAAAGCCCGCCTTCATATCAGAAAGCAGGAAAGAGCGGTCTTATTTGAAGGATTTGCCGATGTCATATCGGCTGTAAGCTCGGGTGTAAAAGAAAGCATAGCTACAATGGGAACGTCTCTGACAGATGATCATGTCAAGATCTTGAGAAGAAATGTCGAAGAAATCATTCTTTGCTATGACTCTGATAAAGCCGGTTATGAAGCCACTTTAAAAGCTTCAGATCTTCTGCAAAATAAAGGCTGCAAAGTCAGAGTTGCAATGATTCCTGACGGATTGGACCCTGACGATTACATCAAAAAGTTCGGCGGGGAAAAATTTAAAAACGACATTATCGACGCCAGTGTCACCGTAATGGCGTTCAAAATGCAATATTTCCGCAAGGGAAAGAACCTGTCTGATGAAGGAGACCGCTTAGCTTACATTAAAGACGTACTGAAAGAAATCAGCACGCTTTCAGGGTCTCTTGAGCAGGAAGTCTACGTAAAACAGCTTGCTTCAGAGTTTTCGCTTTCACAGGAGTCTTTAACCGAGCAGCTGTCTGTTTTCAGCAAGCAAAATAAACCTGCTGACAATGGCGGTGAAACGAAAACGCGGCGAGCGCATCTGACGACAAAAGCAAGGCAAAAACGTCTGCGTCCGGCGTATGAAAATGCAGAAAGGCTGTTACTCGCCCATATGCTTCGAGATCGAAGCGTTATCAAAAAAGTGATTGACCGCGTAGGCTTTGAATTTAACATTGATGAGCACCGCGCATTAGCCGCCTATCTTTACGCTTTTTATGAAGAAGGTGCCGAGTTGACGTCTCAGCATCTGATGGCCAGAGTGACGGATGATCAAATTAGCCAGCTCTTGTCAGATATACTAATGCTTCAGATTAATCAAGAGCTCAGCGAAGCCGAGTTATCAGATTATGTAAAAAAAGTGTTGAATCAAAGAAATTGGTCAATGATAAAAGAAAAAGAGGCGGAAAGAGCCGAAGCCGAAAGACAAAAAGATTTTTTAAGAGCTGCTTCTCTGGCTCAAGAAATCGTTACATTGAACCGATCTTTAAAATAACTGAAAAACCGGTGAGGAGCATTTATTGGCAATGATTCCTTGCGGAGGAGCAAATAGATCGCTTAACCTCATCATGAATTGTCATTTCATTATTCGCACATTATTAAAGGCAGTTCACATAGAAAACGCCTGAATGGACCGAATAAGAATCATACCGCTTATAGAATTCGTTGCAAGCTTTGGAAGGAGGGATCCATAATGGCTGATAAACAAACCCACGAGACAGAATTAACATTCGACCAAGTGAAAGAGCAATTAACAGAGTCTGGTAAAAAACGTGGCGTTTTGACATATGAAGAAATTGCCGAGCGTATGTCCAGCTTTGAAATTGAATCAGACCAAATGGATGAGTATTATGAATTTTTAGGTGAACAAGGTGTTGAATTAATTAGTGAGAATGAAGAAACAGAAGATCCTAATATTCAGCAGCTTGCCAAAGCCGAAGAAGAATTTGACCTTAATGACCTAAGTGTACCGCCTGGCGTCAAAATCAATGACCCAGTTCGTATGTATCTAAAGGAAATCGGCCGGGTTAACCTTCTTTCTGCAAAAGAAGAAATCGCCTACGCTCAAAAGATTGAAGAGGGTGACGAAGAATCTAAACGCAGATTGGCTGAAGCGAACCTACGGCTTGTTGTCAGTATCGCAAAACGGTATGTCGGACGCGGAATGCTGTTTCTTGATCTGATCCAGGAAGGTAACATGGGTCTGATGAAAGCCGTTGAAAAATTTGATTACCGTAAAGGTTATAAATTCAGTACGTATGCTACGTGGTGGATCAGACAGGCGATTACTCGCGCCATTGCCGATCAGGCGAGAACGATCCGGATTCCCGTTCATATGGTTGAAACCATTAATAAATTAATCCGTGTGCAGCGTCAACTGCTGCAAGATTTAGGCAGAGAGCCAACACCTGAAGAAATTGCGGAAGATATGGATTTAACACCTGAAAAAGTACGTGAAATTTTAAAGATCGCACAAGAGCCGGTATCGCTGGAAACACCGATCGGTGAAGAAGATGATTCGCATCTTGGTGATTTCATTGAAGACCAGGAAGCAACTTCACCATCAGACCATGCCGCATACGAGCTATTGAAAGAGCAACTGGAAGATGTACTTGATACGTTAACTGATCGTGAAGAAAATGTATTGCGTCTTCGATTCGGTCTTGATGACGGCCGTACAAGAACATTAGAAGAGGTCGGCAAGGTATTTGGAGTAACAAGAGAGCGTATTCGACAAATCGAAGCCAAAGCGCTGCGGAAACTAAGACATCCTAGCAGAAGTAAACGTTTGAAAGATTTCCTCGAATAAGATGGAACGGGTCTTGCAGATCCGTTCTTCTTTTTTTCAAAAATGTATATGGATAATATGCCTTTATTTTACTGAAAAATGATGTCATTTGCAAATGGACAATGTGATGAAAAATTCTAAATATGATTCCATATTTTATATTGTAAGCGTATACAATGCATTATACAATAGAATAAGATGGATATCAGAGAAATAGGCATGTTTCTATTCAATTTTGTATAAATTGTGAATAAAAAACTTTTGAATAGCAATCCATTTACTTTTTGTAAAAATAAGTTAGAATTAGAAGTGTTTACATAGGGGGAAGGATCAAAAAGGGGGAAGGGAAATGAAATGGAACCCGCTTATTCCATTTTTATTAATCGCTGTTTTAGGAATTGGTCTAACTTTCTTTTTATCAGTAAAGGGGCTTGATGACTCTCGGGAGATTGCAAGCGGCGGAGAAAGTAAATCTGCTGAAAAGGAAGATGCAAACGCTTCACCGGAGGATATTTACAAGGCAAACTGTATCTCGTGCCATGGTGAAAATTATGAAGGTGTTTCCGGTCCGAGCTTAAAAGGTGTAGGGGATAAAAAAGATGTCAGTGACATTAAAACAAAGATCGAAGAAGGTGGCAATGGAATGCCTTCCGGTCTTGTTCCGGCTGATAAGCTAGATGATATGGCAGAGTGGGTGTCAAAAATTAAATAAAAAATCTACCTTTCTCCTAATACGTTCTCAGGCCGCCGAGATGTTCTCGACAGCCTTTTATTTTTGTCTGCGTATGTAGAAGACACACATGAAAAGAAAAGACTGAAAATCGTTCGCACAGCTTGGATTCCGGGCTGATTTTTTATATGATAGTATAGGAAAAAATGATTGAGAAAAGTTGTGATGAAAAGTGAACGAATTAAATTTATCTAAACGGTTGCAAACAGTAGCGAAATACATACCGAATGGAGCGGTGATGGCTGATATCGGGTCTGATCACGCTTACCTTCCTTGTTATGCGGTGCTGAATCATAAAGCCAGCGGGGCAATTGCGGGAGAAATAACAGACGGCCCGTTTTTGTCTGCCAAGCGGCAGGTTGAAAAATCAGGTTTAAGCGCGCACATTTCTGTAAGACAGGGAGACGGCCTGGAAGTCATTAAAAAAGGTGAAGCCGATGCCATTACGATTGCAGGAATGGGCGGTTCTTTAATCGCTCACATTTTAGAAGCGGGTAAAGACAAATTAACGGGGAAAGAACGTCTTATTTTACAGCCGAATATTCATGCTGTTCATATCAGGGAGTGGCTTTATAAAGAAGGATATGCGCTGACAGATGAAGTGATCTTGGAAGAAGACGGAAAGTGCTATGAGGTGCTTGTCGCTGAAGCGGGAGACAGAGATGCGGCTTATGCCGGTATTTCTTTATCAGCTGGTATGCTCGTCGGCCCTTTCTTGGCAAAAGAAAAGAGTGCTGTCTTTTTGAAAAAATGGACACAAGAGCTTCAGCACACGCAAAACATATATGAACAGATCAGCCGAGCTGCAAGTACAGAGCAAAATAAAGAGAAATTAAAGGAGCTCGCCGATCGAATGCAACTGCTAAAGGAGGTTATCAATCATGGCTAAAAGCGTAAATGGACAGCAGATTATCCAACTGTTTGAACAATTTTCCCCGAAAGCCTATGCGGTCGAAGGCGATAAAATCGGCCTGCAAATCGGCACTTTAAATAAACCGATTAAAAATGTGATGGTTACACTTGATGTGTTGGAGAGTGTTATTGATGAAGCGATTGAAAAAGAGGTTGATTTGATTATTGCACACCATCCTCCTATTTTCAGGCCGCTCAAGCATATTTCAACAGATCAGCCTGCAGGTAGGTTAATTGAAAAGTGTTTGAAGCATGATATCGCTGTTTATGCAGCCCATACAAATTTAGACATTGCGGACGGCGGCGTAAATGACTTGCTTGCTGAAGCATTAGAGCTGAGTGAAACGGAGGTGCTGGTTCCTACTTATACTGATCCTCTGAAAAAGCTGGCCGTATACGTGCCGAAGGAATATGAAGAGAAGGTCAGAACAGCGCTTGGAAATGCGGGAGCCGGCCATATCGGCGAATACAGCCATTGCGCATTCTCATCTGAAGGAATCGGCAGCTTTAAGCCATTGGACGGCGCTAAGCCTTTTATCGGTAAAGTGGGAGAGCTTGAGCTTGTTCATGAAGTTAGGCTAGAGACTGTGTTTCCTAAAAGCATCGAAAAAGCTGTTATAAATGCAATGATAAAAAGCCATCCATATGAAGAAGTCGCTTACGACATCTATCCTGTCGAACAGTCTCCTGCCGAAAAAGGGCTCGGCCGTGTCGGAACACTTAAAATTGAGATGACGCTTAAGGAATTCGCTTTATTTGTAAAAGACAAGCTTGAAGTGAATGGCGTCAGAATGGTGGGTGAAGCAGACAGCCTGGTGAAGAAGGTAGCTGTTCTAGGCGGAGATGGGAACAAGTATATTCATCATGCGAAACGAAAGGGCGCCGATGTTTACGTCACAGGAGATTTATACTTCCATGTTGCTCATGATGCGATGATGCTAGGCTTAAATGTTGTTGATCCGGGCCATTATGCGGAAAAAATCATGAAAGAAGGCGTCACGAGAAAATTGACGTCAATGTGCAAGGATAAAAAGCTGGACGTAAATATCTTTGTTTCTGAAACAGATACAAATCCATTTGCATTTCTATAAAAAAACTGAGGCTTATATAGCCTCAGTTTTTTGCTTTTACTTTCGGGAGTATTTTTTTGAGCGGTATATTGTGTTCCGTTGTCCAAGTTGATGGATCTTCATGCTTATATTGCTCTAAAAAGCGAATGACTTCTTTTGTGATCGGAGTTGGTGTTGAAGCCCCCGCAGTAACTGCAACGGTATTAACGCCTTTCAGCCATTCGAGCTTTAATTCGCTTAGGTCGCCGATTCGGTATGCTTTTGTGCCGGCTATTTCCTCTGACACTTGAGCGAGCCTATTTGAATTGTTGCTTTTCGGATCGCCGACAACGATTGTTAAGTCAGCTTTTTTCGCTTGTTCTGATACAGCTTCTTGCCGTACTTGAGTAGCGAGGCAAATCTCTTGATGATATTCGACATGAGGATATTTCTCTTTGACAAGCTCCATGATGTCGTGAACATCCCATTGAGACATCGTTGTCTGATTGGTCACGATTAATTTCTCTACTTTGATATCAAGGTTTTTCACATCTTCTTCTGTTTCAACTAAGTGAACAATCTCAGGCGCTACACCAACGGCTCCTTCAGGCTCTGGATGCCCTTTTTTACCGACATAGATCACGTGGTAACCTTTATCTTTCATCTCTAGAATTAAATTGTGAGTTTTTGTCACATCTGGACATGTAGCATCAATTGCGACTAATCCTTTTTCCTCAGCGATTCTTCTGACTTCGGGAGAAACACCATGCGCAGTGAAAATAACCGTTCCTTTTTCAACCTGCTTCAGGATGTCCAGACGGTTAGCACCGTCCAAAGTAAAGATTCCTTCCTCTTCAAACGCATCAGTGACGTGTTTATTATGAACAATCATCCCGAGTATATAGATGGGCCTTGGCAAGCTTTTATCTAGTGACGCGTTTTTGGCAATGACCATAGCATCAACTACGCCATAGCAATAGCCGCGCGGCGAAATTTTTATTACGTCCATTTCCGGTTGTCCTCCAATACTGAAGTGAGTAAAGGCAATATAAAAAGCCGTAATCAAACGGCTCTATTCTTGCATTCTTCTTATTTCATTATAGCCAATCTTACTTCAGATATCAAAGAATGTTAAATATATAATCTTGGCTTTGAACTGCTTGATGTTCTTTTCGGAGAAGGAGAGGCAGCTTCATTTTTCTTAGGGGCAGGTGCTTTTGATTTTGACTCTTTATTGTCAGAGATTTTTGATTTCTTAGATAGAGAAGAACTTTTAGATTGTGATTTTTTGCTCCCATCTGAGATTTTGGCTTGAACCTCGTTCTCTGTTTTTGAGGTTTCTTGTGAATCTGTTTGATTTTCATTTTCCACATTGCTCTCAGTATCATCACTTTTACTTAATTGGCTGTACAGCTTCATCATTGCCGGCAGATTGCGGACTAATGGGCCGTACTGCTGAATCATGGGGGTGACTTGCTGTGCCATGCCGAGCACTTTTTGCACATTCCCAAGCATACTGGATAAAGATGCAGGATTGGCGATATTTTGAATGCTTTGCAGACCTGTTCCCCCGCTCGCTGCTGCGCCTGCTCCTGGTGCTCCGGCGCCGCCAGCGCCTCCTCCGCCGGGTAAGAACCTTGACAGCATCCCCTTTAAGCCTCCGCCGGCACCATTTCTCGCCCCGGCATTTGCCTGAGAAAGAAATTGTCCGGATTGCTGAAAACCTTGCTGCTGCGGTCTAAATGAAGGTCTTGGCATATTAGGCGGTCTTCTGCCCATCATTTGCTGATTTGGCATGGGGCGGGGCGGTCCAGGCTGCGGATAATTTCTCATCGGCTGCTGCGGTGAAAACATACTTGTACCTCCTTTCAGCTCTCTCTGCTATTAGAATATGCATGGGCTGCGGTATTTGCTTTACATAACTGAATAAAACAAACGCCTTGCAAACGTGGTGTTTTTAAGCAAAATCGGGTATAATGTGATGATGGACACATAATGTGCCGCTTTAAGGAGCTGGGAAAAATGAAAGAAACGAAATTTGAACTTTACGAATTGAAACCATTTATTATAGATGCAGTACACCGCCTTGGTTTTTACGAACCGACTGATATTCAGAAAAGGCTGATTCCTGCAGTGTTAAAAAAAGAAAGCGTCATCGGCCAGTCACAGACGGGAACTGGAAAGACGCACGCTTATTTACTTCCTTTAATAAACAAAATTGATCCTGGCAAGGATGTCGTTCAGGTTGTCATTACGGCTCCGACTAGAGAGCTTGCCAACCAGATTCATCAGGAAGCGCTTAAAATCACACAGGGTGAGGAAGGCAGCCAGATTCGCTCGAAATGTTTTATCGGAGGCACAGATAAACAAAAATCGATTGATAAATTGAAGACACAGCCGCATCTTGTAGTCGGCACACCCGGCCGAATTGCCGATTTAATCAAGGAACAGGCGTTAAGTGTTCATAAAGCAGAATCTCTCGTCATTGATGAAGCGGATTTAATGCTGGATATGGGATTTATTACAGATGTAGATTATATTGGTTCCCGCATGCCTGAGGATCTGCAGATGCTTGTGTTCTCAGCAACGATTCCGGAAAAGCTGAAACCATTTTTGAAAAAATATATGGAAAATCCGAAATACGCCCACGTGGAGCCGAAACAGGTGACTGCTGCGAAAATTGAGCATATTCTCATTGCTTCAAAACATCGTGACAAGGACAAGCTCCTTTTTGACATCATGTCTCATCTGAATCCATACTTGGGCATTGTGTTTGCCAATACGAAAAACACAGCTGACCATATCGCTCAATATTTAACTGGTAAAGGTCTGAAAATCGGGCTGCTGCACGGCGGACTAACGCCTCGTGAACGAAAAAAAGTCATGAAGCAAATCAATGATTTGGAATTTACTTATGTCATTGCAACTGATCTTGCCGCAAGAGGCATTGATATTAAAGGTGTCAGTCATGTTATCAACTATGAGCTGCCGGATGATCTCGATTTCTATATTCACCGTGTGGGCAGAACGGCTCGCGCCGGCTCATCAGGACAAGCGATGACCATTTACGAGCTTTCTGATGAGGATGCATTAGCCAGACTTGAGAAAATGGGTATCGAATTTGATTACTTAGAGCTTGAAAAGGGCGAGTGGAAAAAAGGCGATGACCGCCAGCGCCGCAAAAAACGCAAAAAAACGACGAACGAAGCGGATGAAATTGCGCATCGTCTTGTGAAAAAGCCGAAAAAGGTAAAGCCTGGATATAAAAAGAAAATGAGCTACGAGATGGAGAAAATCAAGAAAAAACAGAGAAGAAACCAATCTAACAAAAGAAAGTAGGGGAACCTGATGCTGAGAATAGGCTCACACGTCTCTATGAGCGGAAAACATATGCTTCTTGCAGCTAGCCAGGAAGCAGTTTCTTATGGAGCAAATACGTTTATGATCTATACGGGCGCACCGCAAAATACGCGCCGAAAGAAAATTGAAGACTTAAATATAGAAGCTGGCCGGGCACATATGCAAGAAAACGGCATTGACGAGATTATTGTACACGCGCCTTATATTATTAATATTGGCAACACGACAAATCCGTCCACTTTTGAGCTAGGTGTCGATTTTCTTCGTTCTGAAATTGAACGGACAGCGGCCATCGGAGCGAAGCAAATTGTCCTTCATCCTGGCGCTCATGTGGGAGCGGGAGCTGAAGCAGGCATCAAAAAAATTATTGAAGGTTTAAATGAAGTGATTGATCCGAATCAAAATGTCCAAATTGCATTAGAAACAATGGCAGGAAAAGGATCAGAAATCGGCAGAAGCTTTGAGGAGCTTGCACAGATTATCGATGGCGTTACGCACAATGAGCATTTGTCAGTATGCTTTGACACGTGCCATACACATGATGCCGGATATCAGATTGTTGAAGACTTTGACGGAGTGCTGAATGAGTTCGATAAAATCGTTGGTATTGACCGTATTAAAGTACTTCATATCAATGACAGCAAAAATGTCAAAGGTGCAAGAAAAGACCGCCATGAAAACATTGGCTTTGGCGAAATCGGATTTGATGCACTGCAATATGTTGTTCACCATGAGCAGTTAAAAGACATTCCAAAAATTCTTGAAACGCCGTATGTCGGTGAAGATAAAAAGAATAAAAAACCGCCATACCGTTTTGAGATTGTAATGCTGAAAGAAAAACAATTTGATGACACATTGCTTGAAAAGATTTTACAGCAATAAAAAATGGGGGAGCTATCCCCCTTTTTTTAGGTTGTAAATTGTTTGAATAGTTCATTAACAGTTTGGGCTGTTTCTTTTGATGTAATTGCCTCTACTTGTTTCAGCAGCCGCATTCGTTCACTCTCATTAAAAATGTTCACATTTTTTCCGTATAACAGGTTTGCTACTTCAATGGCCTGCGGTCTTGTTAAACTGATTCCGTATTGTTTTGAGTACTTGAGCAAATCGTCAGCAGTAGCCTGATTAAGCCGCTGCAAAATAATTCTTTGAAATAAAATCATCGACCATTCCACCTCCAGACTTAATGTATGGGCAAAACAATAAAATGTGTCAGTGTTTAATGGTAAAATAGATTTATAATGTATTTAAAATAGTTATTGCAGGAAAGGAGATTTTATGACCCCAACAAAACAACATAAGAGAGAAACATTTTCCCACTTTATTTTCAGGGTTTTCATGATTCTGGCAGGAGCTGCATGTGCGGCTGTAAGTATAGAATTATTTTTAATCCCCAATGATTTTATTGATGGCGGGATCATCGGTGTATCACTAATTTTAGACCACCTCTTTAAGTCAACCCCAATTCTGAATTTCGCTTTATTTGTTGTCATGTTAAACATTCCTTTTATGATCTTCGGATATAAATATATCGGTAAGACCTTCCTTGTCTCTACGATGATTGGGATTGTTGGGCTTGCCGTTATTGAATCTTCGCTTCACCATGTAGAAGCCATTACAACTCAGCCTATTTTGGCCACTGTATTCGGAGGTCTTTTACTCGGCTTTGGAGTCGGGCTCGTTATTCGAAACGGAGGTTCAATGGATGGTACAGAAATTCTCGGTATTTTGCTGACGAAAAAGCTGCCGTTTTCAGTAGGTGAGTTCGTTATGCTCATTAATGTATTCATTTTCATTTGGGCTGTTTTTGTGTTCGGTCCTGAGCAAGCAATGTACTCTTTCATGACATATTATATAGCGATGAAAACAATTGATGCCGTCATTCAGGGGCTTGATGAAACAAAAGCTGTTATGATAGTGTCAGATCAGTATGATGAGATATCCGACGCGATTTTGCACCGTCTCGGTCGCGGGACAACCAAGCTGAAGGGGAAAGGCGGATATACGGACGAAGAAAAGGACGTGATTTACGCGGTTGTCACAAGGCTGGAAGTGACTAAGCTAAAATCGATCGTATTTGAAATCGATCCAAATGCTTTCATAACAATTATGAATACTCATGAAACGAGTGGCGGGAAATTCAAAAACGCAATCCACTAGGCTTTCATTTACTTTTATTCATTTTATGGGTATAATTTTATCTGCAGTAGAGAAAATGGCTTGCTGGTCAGACAGCTGCCATTTTCTTTTTCATACATGTGATACGTTCTTAAGAGCATAGCGAAAAGGGGGAACCTTCATGAACGTACAAGAAGCGCTGAACCTATTGAAAGAAAATGGATATAAATATACAAACAAACGGGAGGATATGCTGCAGCTTTTTGCTGATTCAGACAGATATCTTACCGCTAAAAACGTACTATCTGCATTAAATGATGATTATCCTGGCTTAAGCTTTGATACAATCTACAGGAATCTTTCTTTATATGAAGAACTTGGTATTTTGGAAACAACCGAGCTGTCCGGTGAAAAACTCTTCCGATTTAAGTGTTCATTTACCCATCATCATCATCACTTTATCTGTCTTGCTTGCGGTAAAACAAAGGAAATTGAATCATGCCCGATGGACAAGCTTTGTGATGATTTGGATGGCTATCAGGTCAGCGGGCATAAATTTGAGATTTACGGCACATGCCCTGATTGTACAGCGGAAAATTAAGAAAGCACGACTGCGTAATTGCAATGAGAAAAGGAGCCCAGTGTGGCTCCTTTTTCAGTTCCTGACCCGTATGAAGTGATGTTTGTTTTTATTGATCCATTGAACAGCTTCTAGCCAGTTGTTTACTCTGATGATGTTTGAATCAATCGGAAGCTGATTATAAGGGGAATTGAATAAAATGACCGGTATACCGGCTTCTTTCGCGATCATCATCGCGTTTCCGTGATGATCCTCAAAAAACAAGTCGATGTTATGATTTTTGACTGCCTCAACTTTATGATGACCGCCAACGAGTTCGATGTGGTCATAGTGAATGTTTTGCCTGTCAAACCATTCATAGGTAATATCAGTTAAATGAGTCCGTCTCGCTGTAATATAAATAAGCTTGTGCTCCTCTTTGAGGAGGTCAAGTGACTGTTTTGCATGCTGTGCAAGCAATGCTTCCTTATATATGGTCGCTTCATTTTGATTCATCCATTCCCAAAATTCTTCCTGCGAAATGTTTAACAGCTTTGTTAAATCATAATCCGTCATATCGTTTAATGAAATGGAAAGATTAAACGAGCGGTTTAAATATGGGACGAATGTATCCTGAGCCGTAATTGTGCCGTCAATATCTATTCCTAAGCGTAACATGCCCACACTCCTTCAGTTTCATCCCTTCAAGTGTAACATAAACAATTGACATTAACAGAAAAGTTTAGCAAACATGAATCAGGCGAAATAGATCAAACTATAAAAGCTCCTTTAATAAAAACAGAAGGGGGAATTGAAGGTGGCAAACGATTATGAAAAACGTGATAACAACGGTTACTATGTTGATCAAGGTTCTGAAGGGACAAATATAACCCGAGACAATAATGGTTTTTTTGAGGAAACGGCAGCTGAAGTCGCAGAACCTTACCGTGCTGCTGACCGCAGCAATGACCGAGACAATGACCGCAGCGGCGGCAATGTCAATGAAGGACGGGGAATAGGGTATATTGCTCTAGCCTTGTCCATTATTTCATTGTTTGTACTGCCTGTTTTATTGGGAGCTGCCGGTATTATTGTCGGCTATATCGCAAGAAGAAGAGGTGCCCAAGGCCTTGGAGCTTGGGCGATGGGGATCGGTGTCATCTCATTAGTGCTTGGAATATTTATTATTCCTTTCTTCTAACACAAAAAAGCTTGACGGGTTCCCGTCAAGCTTTTTGTGATTTTGCTTTTTCAGCTTCAAGCTTTGCATAGTGTTCCTCAGCAAGAATGTCGATTTCTTTCTTGAGTTCTTCTACCATTGTTTCCTCAGGAACCTTACGGACAATTTTCCCCTTCCGGAACAGCAGCCCTTCGCCGCGAGCTCCGGCGATGCCGATATCAGCTTCTCTTGCTTCACCAGGTCCGTTTACGGCACAGCCGAGAACAGCAACTTTAATCGGTGCTTTTACCTTAGAAATATATTCTTCCACTTCATTGGCAATGCTGATTAGGTCAATCTCAATACGGCCGCAAGTCGGACATGAGATGAGCGTGGCAGCATTGGAAGCTAAACCGAAAGATTTCAGAAGCTCTCTTGCTACTTTTACCTCTTCCACAGGATCTGCGCTTAATGAAATGCGCAGGGTATTCCCGATGCCCTTGCTTAAAATCGCGCCAAGTCCTGCTGCGCTCTTTACTGTGCCGGCAAACAGTGTTCCTGACTCGGTGATCCCGAGGTGGAGCGGATAGTCAAATGCTTTCGCCGCTTTTTCATAAGCCTCGATTGCAAGGTTCACGTCAGATGCCTTCATGCTGACAATAATATCGTGAAAATCAAGATCTTCAAGAATTTTAATGTGATGAAGTGCGCTTTCTACCATTCCGTCAGCAGTCGGATAACCGTATTTTTCTAAAATCCGTTTTTCAAGTGAACCGGCGTTTACTCCGATTCTGATCGGAATCCCTTTTTCTTTCGCCGCTTGAACGACCGCTTCGACTTTTTCGCGGCGGCCGATGTTGCCGGGGTTGATTCGGATTTTATCTGCGCCACCTTCAATGGCTTTTAATGCAAGTTTATAATCGAAATGTATGTCAACAACGAGCGGAATGGAAATGCGTTTTTTAATATCCGCAATGGCGTTTGCCGCCCGTTCATCCGGACATGCTACCCGGACAATTTGGCATCCGGCTTCAGCCAAACGGTTAATTTCCGCCACTGTTGCTTCTACATCATGTGTTTTTGTTGTTGTCATGCTTTGGATGACAACTTCATTGTTGCCGCCTATTGTTAAAGGTCCCACTTTGACGGGACGCGTTTTTGTACGATGTGTGATTTCACTCACTTGAATCGCTCCTTCATTGTAGTTGCCGCTTCTAGATATAACAATTCTAGTTTATGTGAATATAGTTTACAAATTATATTGTAACAGTGTCTTCGCCAAACTGACAAGAAATTAACGTTAATTAAGGGTAGACCGGGAATTTGTACGCTGTTCCTGCTTGAATGGCGTTAGCTTTCACATTCGGGTTCAGTGCTTCAAAATCCTTTACAATGTCGTCTGGAGAACCTGCTGCTCCGACAATCGACATAACTGTATCACCCGGGTTTACCTTTACTGTTTTATATGATGGTTCTTGTGCCGCCGTTTTTGCTGATGCTTCGTAGACAGGGAGGTCCTGAATCGGTATCGTTCCAATTTTAAGATCATAAAAAAGAATAAAAAGAATAAAAACAAAGCTGCTTACAAAAGTGAGACGCTTCATCGCTTTTCCTCCCGCATACGAAATTTTATACCATAGTATGCTTGTCCAATTAGATTCATGACAAAAGAAAAGAGACTGCCAAGGCAGTCTCGCAGCGTGTCGACAAAGTCACAATAAGTGGCTTCATCGACACGCTTTTTTTGTTAAAATATGAGTGAATCTAGATTTTGGAGGTTTTACCATGTTGTCCAAACACTCAAAAGATCAGCGTGAACAGCT
>NZ_JAUMKF010000064.1:0-451 GCF_030519405.1 Bacillus sp. C28GYM-DRY-1 | reverse complement strand
GGGTGTCTCCGGTGTCGTTGACCTTCCGGGGGTCGCCCGAGGTGTAGCCGACCGCTGCCACAGGAGGCTCCTTACTTGCCGTGAGTGGAGCCGCCGAGGCGCTCGATGGCCTTGCTCGGGGTGTTGGTCTGTGCCTGCTGGTCATCCTCGGAGGCCAGCAGGACATCCACGGAGTACGGCAGGACAAGGGACTGCCCATCGGGGTGGTCGTGCTGTCCGTCGAAGGACACGTCTCCACGGGGGTGCAGGCCCCTGTGGAGTGCCTGCTGCAACACGGACACCTTGTTCGCTTCGTGTGAGCCGACGTCGCCGTTCCAGCTCTTGGCGGGCACGACGTACTCCCGGTGGAAGCGACCATCCTGCGGGCCGTCCGTGGTCCGGGCGTTGATCTCAGTGGTGCTGTCGTCGGTCTTCTTGGTCTTCTTCTGCGCGGCCACGGCGTCTCCTTGGA
>NZ_JAUMKF010000063.1:0-452 GCF_030519405.1 Bacillus sp. C28GYM-DRY-1 | reverse complement strand
AATACAAGGCGTTCCTGGTCAACATCGAGAAAGCGTAAGGAGCGATTCAATGGCGATGGAAACCCAAGACATTATTAAACGCTCCGCGACCAACCCGATCACCCCCGCGCCGCGCGCGCGGGACTATAAAGCGGAAGTCGCCAAGCTTATCGATGTCTCCTCCTGCGTGGGCTGTAAAGCCTGCCAGGTGGCCTGTTCCGAGTGGAATGACATCCGCGATGACGTGGGGCACTGCGTCGGGGTGTACGACAACCCGGCGGATCTCAGCGCCAAATCCTGGACGGTAATGCGCTTTAGCGAGACCGAACAGAACGGCAAACTGGAGTGGCTTATCCGCAAGGATGGCTGTATGCACTGCGCAGAGCCGGGCTGCCTGAAAGCCTGCCCATCCGCCGGGGCGATTATTCAGTACGCCAACGGCATCGTCGATTTCCAGCAGGAAAACTGCATCG